>DMMB01000002.1 GCA_003453215.1 Oscillospiraceae bacterium
TAGCCGCTTGACCAACGAGCCATGGTGCTGAAATAATCAGCTTTTATATTTAACCAGCCATCGCCCGGTTGTCAATACGCTTTCTGCCGTTTCCGCATAAAAATTTGCGCAGCAAAAAAGGGAGCCTTTTCGGCTCCCTTGAATGCGGTTTTATACGGTGGGGGTACCACAGTAAGGGCAGAAGTTGCCGCGCACCATTTTCCGGCACTTGGTGCAGAAGCGATCCTCCAGGCCATCGTTGGGGGCAGGCGCTGCCTGCTGCTGGTTCTGCTGGCCCAATTGCTGGGCAATCTGCGCGCCAATGGCGACTTCGGCACCCAGGCCGGCTACACCGCCGCCCTTTTCCATACCATCTGCCGCCGCCACGGTAACATACTTGTTGGTATCGGTGATGAAGGACTGTGCCGCCACCTTTTCCGCCATCTTCTCCACCTCAGGCGGATAGCTGACGCTGATGATATTGACATCGCGCACCCCCAGCCCAATATCGAAGAGTTCTTTATCCAGCTCTTCGGCCATTTTTTTGCCCATGGCGCGGTTATTGGCCTGCAGCCCCACCAGGACATTAAGGCCAATGGCCCGCTCGCCGTTCAGGATGGCTTCGGCCACAATCCCGCTCATCTCGCCGCGAATTCGCTCCGAAACATCACTGAGGGAGTAGGTATCGCGAATTCCGGCTACCTTGGAAATAAAGGTAAGATAATCGCGGAAATAGATGACCATATTGCCGTTCATCCCCACAGGGATCCCGCTGGGAACTTCCGGCGTGGGGATCATAATGCGCTGGGTGGTGCCCCAGTTCAGGGTAAGATCCTTGCTGTTGACAAAATAGACCTCCGCACGCTCACCGGTATCGCTGCGCAGGTGCAGAGCGGCATTGATGTGGGTGAGGAACGGAATGATCTGAGTATCGATATCATAGGTCCCCTCATTTTCAAAAATGCCGTGGATACGGCCGCCAGAGTAAAAAATGGCCTTTTGACCGGCCCGGATAACCAGGCGACTGCCCTTTTTGATCTCGCGGTTTTTCCACTTGTAGAACAATACATCGGGGCGGTATTCAATCCACTCCACCGTATCTTTTTTCTGATTAAAAAGTCCCATTGTACATCTCCTTTTCCCGGAACGGCTTACCAATCGCCGCCCCAATCGTAACCATAATCGTAGCCGCCGTAATCGTAATCACTGCTATCGTAGCTGTAGTCATAGCCACCGCTATCCCACGAATCCCAGCTGCTGCCGGAATCGTAGCCATAATCATAATCATAGCTGCCGGAATAATCATAGTTATACCCGCTGTCATAGCTGGAACCGCCGGAGTAGCTGTAATCGTAGTGGCCGCCGCCATAACCGGAGGAGCCGCCTTCCAGCAAGGCCAACCCTCCCAAGAAGAGCGCCAGCACGAGCAGAATAACCAGAATGATTTTCCCGACGCTTTTGGGATACTGGGCGGAAACTTTGCCGTTTTCGCCATTAATCATGTAATGATATGTCTTGCCGGCATAGCCATAACGGGCTTTCCACAGCGGCACCAAAACCTGCTTATACCGCACCCGATCATAGTGGGTATTCATGCCGGTGACCTGGGCCTGGCTGTAACCATGCCCGCGGATATCGCTTTCGGCCCGGCTGCGCTGGTCGCGGTCGATGTAGGTTTCGGCAATCTTAAAGCCTTCAATACCATCCACCGTATAACACTCTGCCTGATACCCCGCCAAATACTGCGGGTGATACGGGTGAGTATCGCCGATGGTATTGTACGGCAGCACCTTTTGGATAAGGTTCCCGCTGGCGGTTTTGCTGGCGCATACCTGAATATCATCGTAGTAGCCGCGCACCACGCCGGAAACCGGGTACCATTCGGTGTAGGTTTCGGTTTTGCCATCCCGCCCCCGGCGGGTATGGGTGCGGCCGCCGCGGCCGCAATACTGCGTCACCGCATCGGCATCGTAAGTCCAGAAAGGAACATACATCCCCACCAGTTCGCCTTCGGCAAAGGTTCGCTTGAGGCTGGCCGGCGCAAACCACCGTTTACGGATCCACTGGCCAAAGCGCTTTTGTGCCTCGTAGCGATCGATGGCAAAGGGCACCACGCCTTCCACCGGAATACCGTTGTGCTCCTCCTCCGGCTTAATTTGCGGAGAACCGCACATGGGACAGACGGTGGCGGTTCCCTCCGCCGGCAGGAAAAACTCTGCGCCGCAGACATCGCAGCGCAGGGCCGTTTCGCCATTTTCCAGCATACGGCGGCCCTCCCGGGCGCGGTATTCGGAAAAATCGTATTCCTCTACCGTTTCTTTTCCCGGGATCACCTTTTGAATACTACCACAAGAGGCACAACGAAACTGCTGTGCCTCCGGATCAAATACAATATTTCCGCCGCAGGTGGGACAGTGCAGGGCGGCATTGGTTTGCTCCGATGTGGTCATAGATTACTTGCCCAGACGAGCCTTGAGGGCAGCCAGATCGGCTTCGACGGAAGCGGAGACTTCGGCAGCTTTCGCGCTGTATTTCTCCTCCAGCTTCTTGATATCCATCTTATCGGCCAGTTCCTCATTGAGAGCTACTTTGGCATCGACGGAATCAATCCGCTTCTGAACGGCTTCCATCATGTTTTCAAAACCGGACATATCGGTGCGGCCGGCAACCTTATTCATCAGGTCGTCCATCTTCTCCTTGTGCTCCGCCACCGTCAGCTTGGCACGCAGTTCTACCATCTTGCCCTCAGCCGCGGCAATATCCTCCATCAGCTTGCGGGTCATCTGGCGCATCTTATCGCTGTTGCTCTTCGCCATTTCATAGGCAGCTTCCAGCTCGGCCTTTTTGGCAACCAGCTGCGCCTTGGCATCCAGGAACTTTCTGGCGTCATCATCGTTGCCGGCCAGAACCGCCTGCTCGGCATAACGATCGTACTTGGCAATTTCCTCATTGTTGGCAGCAACACGGCGGGCAGCGGCCATCTCATCCGCAATAATCGCGGAGGTCTCGGACTTCAGTTCTTCCAGATTGGCGCGGGCGTCAGCCAGATATTTCTCCAGCAGTTTGCCAGCATTCTTTTCCTCAGCACCGCTGAGCAGGCTATTGATGTTTGCGCTCATGATGTCACTAAATCTCTGCAGAATACCCATTATTGTTCCTCCTGATGTTGAAAGATCATATTAGGTGCGGGGTTGCCGCCCTTCTATAATATATTATAGCACCACCATAAAAAAATCAAGAAAGTGGCGGCGGCTTTACGGCTTATTCATAATTATTTTTTAGATTTTTTCAGAATTCCAAATCGGCATCCAAATAGGCTGCGCCAATAATACCGGCATCGCCGCCCAGCGCCGCCCGGCAGATGGGACAGGTAGGAGAACGATGACCGCCATAGCGGTTGGCCTGAACATATTCATTCAGCGGGCCAATGAGCGCTTCCCCGGCATTGCTGACCCCGCCGCCGATGAGAACCACCTCCGGGGCGAAGATATTAACAAAGTTAACAATTCCGGCTCCGACGTAGGTGATATACTGTTCCACCACGGCTTTTGCGGTCTCATCGCCTTCTGCCGCACAGATAAACGGCGCACTGCCATCGGCCGGATCAAAGCGTTTCATCGTTGTTTCCGGGTGGGCTGCTTCCGCACGATGACGCTGCCGCAGCAGACCGGTGGCGGAAGCATAGGCTTCCAGGCAGCCGCGCTGGCCGCAGGTACAGGGTTCACCGCCCAGAATCAGGGTGGTATGGCCCATTTCAGTGCCGGGGCCCACATCCCCTTCGTAAACTTTACCATTTAGGATAACCCCGCCGCCTACACCGGTTCCCAGCGTAATCATAATGGCGCTTTTGGCGCCCTTGGCAGCACCGGCCACCACTTCCCCCAGGGCGGCACAGTTGGCATCATTGGAAAGCCGCACCGGCACCCCTAATTCCTGCCGCAGTTCATCGCAGAGGGGCACGTTCTTCCAGCCAAGATTATTGGCATAAACAACCATGCCCTCCGAAGCCCGACAGTAGCCCGGCGAGCCAATGCCGACCGAAACGCAATCCTGCAGGGTGATACCGGCCTTTTTTACGGCTTCCTTTACACAGCAGGCAATATCGTAAATCACATCATCCAGCATTCGGTCCGGACGGGTTTTAACCGCCGCGCGCGCTATGATTTCCTTATTTTCATCCACCACGCCAACCACCACATTGGTGCCGCCGAGATCGATGCCTACCCGATATTCCATAAGAACAGTCCTCCTTTGTGGGATATTATTAGTATACCGCATTTTATTGCAAAATGAAAGCGTAAAAGGCCGGCGAGAAAAAATCCGCTTTTTCTGCCCTGGGAGGCCCCTATAAGTCAAAAGGCCCGCCATACGGCAGACCTTTTGGGCAGATATAGAAGATATGTAAAAAGATAAAATCAAACTTTCAGCGCGCGGCGCAGGGGCGGCACCAACAGCAGGGCCAGAACACCGCCGATGGCCGCTGTAATGAGCTGCGGGAAAGAGAAACTGGCCGAAAGAACGGCGGTCTGCTTTTCATTCAAGGTAAGTACCATCGGCACCAGCCACTGAACAATGACAAGGTACAGGGTAAGGAACTTGGCCACGGCAGCTACAACCAGTGCAATCAGCTGGCGGGTGATGGGAGCCTCTTTGGCACCGGCAATCAGCACCCACAGCAGCACCAGAACGGCATTGCCCAGGGCGACCGCCGGAACCACCTGCGGGAACGCCGGACCGATGCCAATGAAGAACGCGCAGATGGGAGAAAGAATGGCCACTGCCAGTCCCCCCCACAGGCCGCACATCAGGCCGGAAGCGATGAGGATGAGATTGACGAGGGAGCCGGTAACGTACTGACCCATGGAACGGGTGACAAACTGTACAGCAATAAGCAGCGCCAGAAAAATAGCGGTACGGCACAGCGTTTTCAGGCTGTTGGAAGATTTGGTATTACTCATAATTAACTCCTTTTGCGATCATCTTGCATTATTTAGGGGAAAGGACTTGCCTTTTCGCCTTTATTATACTACACTGGTAGATAGCATTTCCGTTGCATATGCAACAAAGTATTATTGAATGGAGTCAAAAAAGTAAAATGATCATTCCGGATCTTCCCTCTTGTCCGCTTTTTGAGGGCATTTCGCTCGATATTCTGCCGCAGGAGTTGGCCCGCCTGCAGGCAACCGAGCGAAGCTATGCGGCGGGAGAAACCCTGCTGGCGGCCGGTTCCCCTACCGGACGTATGGGACTGGTGCTGGAAGGCGAGCTGCACGCCATTTTGCCCTTTTCGCAGGGACGGCAGCTGCTGCAAAGCCGTTTGCTGCGAGGGGAACTGTTTGGGCAGCTGCTGGCGCTGGATGGTGAACGCGAAAGCCCCATAACCGTCACGGCCTACCTCCCCAGCCGGGTGCTGTGGGTCCCGCTGAAAAACCTGCTGGCAAACGGAGGCGGCCCCTGCACTGCGCAGCTATTGGCCAACCTGTGCCGGCAGCTCAGCAGCGCCTATTTTTCTCTGCAGCGGCGGCTTATCTGTTTAACGCAGCCCACCCTGCGGGAACGGCTGCTGTACTATCTGCAAACAGAACAGCATGCACAGAACAGCTCCATCATTCACCTGCCGTTTGACCGCACCGGGCTGGCCGATTATCTGGGGGCCGACCGCAGCGCCCTGTGCCGGGTTCTTTCCGGGCTGCGGCAGGAGGGGCTGCTGACCTATGACCGCAAACACCCGGCCACCATCCGGCTGCTATCCCTGATGGAGGGCTGAATTTATCGCGTTTTCCCCATCGGTGGCATTTCGGGGCTTTTCTCCCCCGCTGCAGTGTGCTATAATAGAAGCCGAAAAACGACAAGCAGTCGTTTTATTCCAACCGAACCCCATTTTTTACAGGGAGGTTACCTACTGTGACAAAAAAATTTGTGCTGAATTTTATTCTTTCCGCTATCTGCTATGTGGCGCTGGGCATTGCGCTCATCGTATGGCCCGCCGCTTCTATCAATGTTTTTTGCTATGTGCTGGGCGGCGTAACGGCAGCCTATGGCCTGTGGCAGATTTACCGCTTTATTTCCCACCGGGAAGAGCGCTACGCCACCCTTTCGCTGATGGTCGGCATTGTAGCGCTGGCGCTGGGCATCTGCTTCTTTGTTAAGCCGGAACTGTTTGCCTCCATTCTGCCTTTCATTCTGGGGCTCTACCTCATCTTTGATGGAGTGGTAAAGCTGCAGGCCGCCATTGATATTAAGAAGGAAGGCTACCAGAAATGGGGTATTCTGCTGCTGTTGGCCGTCCTGATGATCGCCCTTGGCGTCGTCATTCTGCTCAATCCGTTCCAGTCGGCACAGGTTCTCATCACCTTTATCGGCGTTTGTATGCTGTTGGATGGCGTCATTAACCTGTGGAATGCCTTTGTGGTGTGGCAGCACCTGCGGGCACTGAAGAAAGCGGCCACTGCTGCGGTGGATACCATTGCTGCCGCGGTAGAAGCCGCCAACGGCAATGCCCCCGCTGATGTGGCAGTGGATGCCGTAAGCACTGCCGATGCCCCTGCGGAGGAACCCACTGCGGAACAACCCGTCGAAGAAAATACCCCCAACGAATAAACCTGAAAGATAAAATTTCCCCTCCGCCACAAGACGGAGGGGATTTTGTTATTTGTTTTCCTGTTCCACGTGGATGGCTGCCAAACCCACCCGCATAATAAGGTGCCGCACCCATGGGGTGTACATAAACCAGCGTTTCAGGGTTTTCAGCCAGAGTTTCAGGCGCAAGGACGCCGTTTTGCGCCGATAGAGACGGGCAAGCTCTTCTTCATTTGCGGCATGGCTCATAGCCTCTGCCAGGGCGCTGCCGCTGCGGATAGCACTGCTGATCCCCTCAAAGGAACTGGCGCTGATAAAACCTGCCGCTTCCCCGATGAGGTAGGCGCCATCCCGTCCGGTAATAAAATCGGAAAAGCCGCGCGGGCGCACCGCCTGACAAGCTTCTGTTTTTATTGGTTCTCCCAGGGGGCGGCCCAGATAGCTTTCCAAACGCCGTTTCTGCTGTTCAAAGGCCTCCCGGCTGTCCTGCAGGGCAAAGCATCCGCCAAAAATTAGCGCATCGTCTTTGCGAATAATCCAGGAGCAGCTTTCACTGGTCGCAGGATCAAAAATGCAGGAGTAAAAGGGAGCGCGTTCCTCCCCTGCCGAAAACCACTGCTGAATGGCCATATAGCGGGTTTTGGGTTCCCGGTAAAAAGTACGGCGCACCAGGGAAACGGCCCCTTCCGCACTGATGACCCGCCGCGCCAAAAAGGATTGTTCCCCGCTTTCGGTCATTACTGTAAGAACAAAGCCCTCCTTGCAGCGGGCCACTGCCGTACAGCGGCCGGGCAGTATCTCCGCCTGCGGCGGAATAAGGGACAGCAGCCAGCGGTCAAAGGCGTAGCGATCCATATTGAGGTAATACCGCTGATAATAACGCACCTGCCGGCTGCACAGATCGATGGTCTGCACCGTAAAAATCTGCGGATCGACCAGTACCTCTTTGGGGAGAGTAAGATCAAAATGGGCCAACGCTTTTTGGGAATCCGGGGCCAGCAAACCGCCGCAGGGCTTTTTATGCTGTTCGTTTTGCCCATCGATGAGCAGCAGCGAAGCCCCCTGGCGATGAAGCAGGTATCTTCTGGCGAAAGTTGCCGCCGCAGGGCCTCCGCCAATGACAGCCACATCGTATATCATACCGTTTTCTCTTGGCAATGGGGTACGGCGTTTTCTTCCTTACGGAACGGCACCAGCTTGGCGCGATCCAGGGCCACCATAATGGCCGGAATAAGCACCAGCTGCAGAATAATGCCCGGAATGGCATTGAGGAACGCACCGGAAATAAACATCTGCCAGGTGAAGGCTCCTCCGGAAAGTCCCAGCAGAACAATCATCGCGGCAGCCCATACCACGCGGCCGGCGATCATGGCAACAATAAGGGAACGGTACAGCATGCGGGTGCACTGCCAGCGTGCCCGGCTATACAGCCAGCCCGCCACAAAAGCATAAGTGGCCATCTCAAAGGCCATGGCCAAAGCGGTAGGCATACGGGGCATGGAAAAAAGCGCAAAGCGCAGAAGCGGCATAATAAAGCCGACAGCGGTACCATACTGCCAGCCGCAGATTAAAGCGCACAGGAACACCGGCAGATGCATGGGCAGCAGCATATTGCCAATCTCTTTGATTTGGCCGGTGAGAAACGGCAGCACCAGGCCGATGGCCAAAAACATGGCAGCCAGCAGCAGGTTCCTCAGCGATTGATTTTGATGTCTCATATTTTTATTCCTCCTTGGGTGATTTGGGAGATTGGATAAACGGGGCGTAATACCGGGTCAACTGCTGCGGCAGTTCATCGCGGTTTTGTTCCGTTACCGTGATAAGCTGTACTTTGGGGTGATTGCGGATCTCCTCCAGCCAGCCCATAGCATCCTGCCGAACAACCCCCAGTATGGGGGTATCGCCCTCCAGCAGTTCCAGCACCCGCGCCCGAAAGCGAGGCAGTTTCTGTTCCAGGCGGCCACATTCATCCAGCACAATCAGAGGGTAAGAGGGTGCTTCGGCCAAATACTGCAGTCCCAGTTCCTCAAAACGGGGCAAAATGCTCCGCACCGGGGCCCCGTTTTCATCCTGGCTGAATTCCACTATGGCGTGTTCCGGCGTAAAGGCACGCGGCTCCGCCGCACTGCTCATGTAAAGATAGCGATGAGGGGATTTGCGGTCCGCCCCAAAGTAAGTGCGAAAGCCACCCGGGGTAACGTCAAGCAATTTCAGGGTTTTATTCAGAGCAGTGGTTTTGCCAATTTGGACACTGCCAGTCAAAAACAGGTGCATATGGTCTCTCCCTTATGCCAGAATATCAGGGGCAAAGTGCGTCCCATCTTTTTCGCTATTTTATCACAAAAAGCACCAGCCGGCAACACAAAAGCGCCCGGCCATAACTGGCCGGGCGCTGCATAAATCTTTGGTTTATAATTATTTGTGGATTGCAGTACCAGACTTGCCTTCCAGTGCCAGAGCCGCATTGTGCAGATCGGCAATGATGGCACGGCCGCCGGACTGAGCAAAGGCGATAGCCGCCTGAACCTTGGGCAGCATGGAACCAGGAGCAAACTGATTCTCGCCGATGTACTTCTCCGCTTCGGCAATGCTCATCTCTTCCAGGCTCTTCTGATCAGGCTTGCCCCAGTTGATGGCAACGCGATCCACTGCGGTGAGGATGAACAGAGCGTCTGCGTGCAGCAGCTCCGCAATCTTGGAGGAAGCGAAGTCCTTATCAATAACCGCGGGAACACCCACCAGCTTGCCATCTTTCTTGATAACGGGAATGCCGCCGCCGCCTACGGTGATTACCACAGCGCCGGAATCTACAACAGCCTCTACAATGTCCTTTTCCACTACGTCAACAGGCTTGGGAGAAGGAACGACACGACGATAGCCGCGGCCGGCATCCTCTACCATGGTAAAGCCCTTGGTAGCCGCAATTTCTTCCGCCTGCTCCTTGGTGTAGAAAGCGCCGATGGGCTTGGTGGGCTTCTGGAAAGCGCCGTCGTTTTCATCGACCAGCACCTGGGTAACAATGGTGGCTACGGGCTTATTGATGCCGCGCTTCGCCAGCTCGTTGCCGATGGCGTTCTGCAGGTGATAACCGATGTAACCCTGAGACATAGCACCGCACTCGGGGAAAGGCATATCGCTCTTAACGGCGCCGGCTTCGGCTGCAGCGCTCATTGCCAGGTTAATCATACCAACCTGGGGGCCATTGCCGTGGGCAATGATGACTTCGTTGCCGGCCTCGATGAGGTCTACGATGGGTTTTGCAGTCTCGGTTACGAGTTCGAGCTGCTCATAGGGGGTGTTGCCAAGGGCATTGCCGCCAAGGGCGATAACAATTCTGGACATAGCAGTTTCTCCTTTTGTATGTTTTTTCTATGGTCTTTCCGTTGTAATCCCCCAAATCGCCAAAAATTCAGGGGTTGAATACAGAAATATCATAGCAAATGCCGGTTATTTTGTAAAGAGTTTGGGGAGAAAATTTTAAAATCAAATTTTTATCATGTAAAAAGTCCACAAATAAAATTGCGCTATTTCGTTCCGATTTTCATTGTGGTGACAAAGGGGGCTGTTTCTCTTCGGTTTCACTCTTCCCTTGGTTGCTATTTACGGCGTGCAGCGATAGAACAATTATGAGAACTCAAACGTAAAAAACAGATTACACTGCCTTTTGCAGCCGCGCTATGGCAGCGGCACCATTTCGGCCGGCAGAGCCTACGCAAAAGATCCCCGGTAAAAACCGGGGATCTCAGCCTGTCGAAAAAGGTCGC
>DMMB01000061.1 GCA_003453215.1 Oscillospiraceae bacterium
GGCCTGCGGCCCTGTGCCCGGAATGCGCAGGGATGGAACGAGGAAAGAAAGGGGGCGCTGCCATGCGGCGGGAACTGTGGGTAGATGGGGTGGACCTAAGCTACGAATGGGAGAAAAAACAGGTAAAGAACCTGAACCTGCGGGTGCGCCCGGATGGGAGCCTCCATGTTTCTACGGCGCGGGGAGTTCCCCCTGCGGTAGTGGATGATTTTGTAAGAAGCCATGCCGACCGTATTCGAAAAGCGCGGCAGTACTGGAAAGAAGAGCGCCCAAGCGAAGCCTTGGCGGTGGGAAACGGGGCAAAGCTGCCCTGCCTGGGCCGGGAATTGACGCTGGCGCTGCAGCAGGGCCACCCAAAGAAAGCGGTGCTGCAGGGAGATAAGCTGCTCCTGACCCTGCCCGACCCAACTGATACCAAGGCTGCCGAGCGGCTTATGGCCGGATGGTGGAAAGAAACCTGCGGGGAACTTTTTGCGGCGATACTGGAACGGTGGTACCCCAGCTTTGCCCGGTGGAATATTCCCAAACCGATGCTGCGCACCCGCAGAATGACCAGCCGGTGGGGCAGCTGCCAACCGGCAACGGCGGTGATCACCATGAACGAACGGCTGCTGCACGCCCCGATGGAATGTACCGAATACATCATGGTGCATGAGCTGGCGCACCTGGTGCGGGCAGATCATTCCCCAGCTTTCCACGCCGTGGTGACGGAGGTAATGCCGGACTGGAAAGAACGCAAAAGGCGGCTGCGGGAGGCGGTAATACCGCTGTAAAGGACGCAAAGGGGGCAAGAAAGAATGACAGAATTTGAGCGGGAGCTGGAACTGCTGTAGCGGGAGGGACTGAAGCAAAGTGCCCTGCGGCGGGAATATGAGCAAAAAGTGGGGGATTTGGCGCTGCTGCCGCCAAAACTGCAGGCAGAGGGCAAAAATGAGGAGGAGATAGCCCGGACGATGCATACGGCCCGCCGGGAACTGGGGCGGCAATACAAGGAAGCGGCACCGCCCCTGCTGAGAGAGTATATCTATGCGGCGACGGCGGCAAAATACGGCGACCCGCTGGGGCCGGATTATGAGAGCCTGCGCCGGCGCAAGAGCTGTGCCGAAGTGATCGAGGCGGCGGCAAGGCCGATAAAAAATCTGGATGAACGGATTACCATAGAGGGCTTCCGGGAATGGTACCGGCGGAGAGAAAAGGATTAATATTGTTATAAAATGACGGAATAATACGAATTGTAAAATAAAATGAACCAAAAAATGAGAAAATGGTGGCGTGTATCGCAGTGGGGGAGCTACGGCACGAGGGCAAACCAAAAACATGGCGATAGCAAAAGGAAATGAGAGAAGGGCCGCCAGAGAGGACAAGGGTCGGGCGGCGGAGGGGAGGATAGGATGGCAGTACATGAATTTGGCATAATGGCCGAGGAACCGGCCAAGGGCCAACGATATGAGGAATATGAACCGAAGAAATACCACTGCATTGCTGTGAGAGACGAAGAAATAGAACGGCTGCTGCCGGAAACAATGGGGCTGGAATTCTGCTGGCATACGGTGGATTGCCCCGGCAAGGGACTGGTCTATACAGGGATTACGTTAATTCCGTCCGCGACACTGCCAATGCTGCGGCAAATAGTGCGCCGGCAGGGCAATATGGCGGAACTGGCGGCGCTGCTGAAGCGGGCCGAGCGGGAGAATAAGTGGGTAATCCACTATGGAATATGAGGGAATGAGCATGACGGAAAAAGAGATGTGGCGCAGCTGCTGTGCCCAGAATGGCATACCGGAGGAGACCCCCTACGAGGCATGGCCTTTCTGTGGAGGGGGACCGGGTGCCGATGAGCTGGCAGAGCTGGCGCGGGCAGGAAGTAAAACTGCGACCTCCAGTATGGTACTTTCTTTCCGGCGGGAGGGAGCGCCGCTGCCGCAGGCGGGCAATTACAGTGTAATTTTATATGCCAATGGCGAAGCCGCCTGCGTGCTGCGGGATACCCGGGTAACGGTATGCCCCTTTAACGAGGTGCCGGCGGAGCACGCCTGGCGGGAAGGGGAGGGCAGCCGAACCCTGGAGGAATGGCGGGAAATCCACCGGCGGGCCTTTGCGCCGGATTACCGGGCGGCCGGGCTGGAATGGGATGAAGCGGGACAGTGCGTGCTGGAGGAATTTGAATGCATCTACCCATAAAGAAAAAGCACCCCCAAGAGGGTGCTTTTTTAATGCCTGAATAAAATGCAGAAGCAGGCGGAATCTTTAATTTATTGCTGCGGGGCCGCCGGAGCCGGGGTGGCGGGAACTTCGGCAGGGGCATCGAGATCCGGCCAGCGGCGGTAGATAACTCCCAGCAGCAGCGGGGTGGCGATGGAGGATACCAGAATAAGCAGAATGACCGAGGTGAAATAGGCGGAGGTAAGCACTCCGGCCGAAAGCCCTTTTTGGGCGACGATGAGAGCAACCTCGCCGCGGGTCATCATACCAACGCCGATTTTAAGGCTATCGCAGGGACGGAAGCGGCAGC
Source organism: Oscillospiraceae bacterium (assembly GCA_003453215.1). Lineage (GTDB taxonomy): Bacteria > Bacillota > Clostridia > Oscillospirales > Ruminococcaceae > Angelakisella. The sequence goes on from DMMB01000061.1 coordinate 2,513, forward strand.
AGCGCGCCGCCAGACCGCAGCCGATGACCTTGCTGAGCAGGGCGACGGCAACAAAGGCCAGCGAGAACAGGAGAATATCCATATTGAGGGCAGAAAGATCGGTTTTGAGACCGATGCTGGCGAAGAAAACCGGCCCGAAGATGAGGTAGCTGTTGATATCCATCTTTTTGGCAATGCGGCCGGCATCGCGGATGTTGCACAGAATGATGCCGGCGAGATAGGCACCGGTGATATCCGCCACGCCAAACCATTTTTCGGAGACATAGGCCATGAGCAGGCAGAAACCGAGGCTTAATATGGTGATGCGGTGGGTGTGCTCAAAGACGGTATCGAGATAGGCAAACAGGCGGGTGCCAATGAGCCAGATGACGACGGCAAACAGCAGGAACAGCACAGTGCGCAGCAGCACCGTGAGAGGCCGTACCGTGGTATCCTTAAACCCAATGACAACGGTGAGCACAATGATGCCGATGACGTCATCGATGATGGCGGCGCTGACGATGGTGGTGCCCACCCGGCCGCGCAGATGACCCATTTCCCGGAGGGCCTGCACCGTAATGGAAACCGAGGTAGCGGTCATGATGGTGCCGATGTAAACCGCATGAAGGAAGCCTTCATCGCCCGGGGCAATGCCATAATAAAGGCAGAACAGCACCGTACCCAGTACCAGCGGAACAAAAACGCCGACGCAGGCAATGAGCAGCGCAGCACCGCCGGTTTTTTTCAGCTCCTGCATATCGGTTTCCAGGCCGGTGCAGAACATAAGCAGAATGACGCCAATTTCCGCCACGCCGGAGATGAAATCCGACTGCCCCACCCAGCCCAGCACACAGGGCCCGATGACCAGACCGGCCAGAATTTCGCCAACGACCTGCGGGGCGTGCAGATAACGGGCCAACAGGCCAAAGGCTTTGGCGGTGAGAATGATGATGGCAAGATCGCGGCAGACCGCATAGGTAGGCATAATTAAAAATCACCGGAACTTTCTTTTATTGATGTTCCATATAATATGCTTGGAAACGGTACCTAATTATAGCCCGAAATGCGGCGGGGTGCAAGCGAAAACAGGGCGTTGCCTGTAAAATATGGCGGGGAATTTATCCGATGGCTTGTGAGAATGTAACAAGAGAGGGGAGAGGATAAGGGACGAAAAAGAAAATCAGGCGGCCCCCAAGGGAAACCGCCTGAAAAGGCCATGGGAATATTATGGGGAGCATTACCATGAGGCCTGCCCCAACAGGTGCGCGACGACCTGGCTGGCGATGAGCAGCCCGGCGCTGGAGGGCACCCATGGACTGCTGCCGGGGGTATCCTTGGGACGGGGCTGACCCGGTGCGGGAGCGGCCCCGCGGTTTTGGGGGGCGCGGGGCGGTTCGGTGGAATAGACCACCCGCAGGTGTTCGATGCCGCGGGTCCGCAGCTCCCGGCGCATGACCCGAGCCAACGGGCAGGTAGAGGTCTGGCTGATATCGCAGGCGGTGAGCAGATCTGGGCGAAGCTTATTGCCGGTGCCCATGCTGCTGATGATGGGGACCCCCAGCGCCTTGGCCGTCTGGATGAGGTGCAGTTTGGCTGTAACGGTATCGATGGCATCCACAATGCAATCGAACCCGGAAAGATCGATGGCATCGGCATTTTCCGGCATATAAAAAATGGGGTATTCCGTCACTTCGATGGCAGGGTTGATGTCCCGCAGCCGGGCGGCCATGACACCGGCTTTTGGCTGCCCGATGGTGGAATGCAGCGCCACCAGCTGGCGATTGAGGTTGCTTTCGCTGACGGTATCGTGATCGATGAGGGCAAGGTGCCCTACGCCGGCCCGCCCCAGGGCTTCGCAGCACCAGCTGCCGACGCCCCCGAGACCGAAAACGGCTACTTTTTTATGAGATAAAGTTTCGATGGCTTCTTCTCCGAGCAGCAGGGCAGTGCGTTCAAATTGGCTCATACTTTGGTTTCCTCCCGGTGGCGGGCCAGTTTTTGCTGGCGGATATCCCGACCGACAAAACCATACATGGTGTAGCTGCCGATGAGCCGGGAAAGAATGCGCTCATGGTAGGTTTTGCTGAGGGCGGGCAGATCCAGATTGGTGCTGATGATGGTGGGACGGCTTTCGGTCATGCGGTCATTGATGACCTGATACAGCACCGACTGGCTGTATGCTGTGGCAAACTCGGCGCCCAGATCATCGAGAATTAAAAGATCGCAGGAAAGGATTTCCCGCATGGCGGAAAGATCCTCGGCCCCGGCTTCCCGGCTGAAGCGCACCCGCTCAAAACGATCGATGAGGGCCTGGGCAGGATAATAGCGGACCTCGTAGCCTTTGGCGGCCACTTCCAAGGCAATGCAGGCAGAGAGGTACGTTTTGCCCAGACCGGTGCGGCCCAAAAACAGCAGATTGCCGGATTCGGGACCGAAATCGGCCGCATACCGGCGGCAGCGGTTCAGGATATTTTTCATGGTTTCCCGCGGGCTGCGTCCGCCCGGTTCGGCGGTATCGCTGTAATAGGTGAGATCAAAGCCTTCGAACCCATGACAGGCGGAAAGTACGCCGGCCGGCAGGGCAGCGACGGCCTGCTGGCGCAGCAGAGCATCCAGGCAGCGGCAGCGGCGCCCCTCTGCATAGCCGGTATCCCGGCAGAGGGGGCAGGTGTACTGCGGGCGCAGCAGCGCTTCATCGATGCCGCCCGCAGCCAGCAGATGCAGGCGATCCCGCTGCAGCTGCTCCAATGCCAGCTTGCAGGGTTCGGTTGGTTCGCCGTTACGGACGGCGGCGGTCAGCGCGCGGCACAGTTCGGCAGCCCGACCATCAAATTCCCGCAGCTGCGGAAGATTTTGGTACAGTTCTTCCCGGCGCAGGGCAGCTTCCCTTTCGGCTTTGCTGCGCCGGCGGGCCAGCAGCTCCATGGCGCTGCGATAAGCATTTTCTCCCATCGGTGGCTTCCTTTCTTATTCGTTGGCGTTCTGTTCCATGATGCGCATGGCCTCTCCAATATCGAAGGAGTATTCCCCGGCGGCGGCTCGCTGGGCGGCGCTGCGCTCCGCTTCGGCGGCTTCCACCGTGGTAATGCCCTTGGCCGCCCAGGCAGCCAATATTTTATCGATATAGGCAAAGGAGACTTTGCCGGTGGCTTCCACGGTACGGTCATAAGCCAGACGGAGGAGCGGTTCCGGAGTCATGTATTCCCCGCACCAGCGGGTAACGCAGGCTTTTTCTTTGGCAGTCAGGGCCCGCTCCGGCAGACCAAACAGCCGGCGGATGCGGGTTTCATCATCTTCCTGCCGGGTGAGGCGCTGGATGTGATTTTCGGCTTTTTCGTAGGTATCGATGCCATCTTCCAGCCAGCCGGCCACCATTTTTTCCAGGTAGCTGAGCTTCTTTTTGCCTTTATCGCGGCAATAGGCGGCGGCAACCAGCAGATATTCGGGACTGAGTTCCAGCGAACCGAACAGATAGGCCAGGATTTCCCGCTCGCTGGGGGAAAGCACGCTGCCGCGCGCGGCTTCCAGTTCGGCAGCCAGTGCGGCAAATTGCCGGTTTTCCCGCAGCAGGGTATTGATCTCCCCGGGAGAGAGGTGCCCCCGCGCCCGCAGGGTAGTGATGGTTTGCCCGGTAGGGGTTTGCACTGTAGTGGCCGCAGGAGCGGCCTGCTGTAAGGCCGATGGCGCCGGCGACGGCAGCTGCGGAGCCGGTGCGGCAGCCGATGCGGCATCGAACGTGAACAGCCCCGATTCCTGCCAATATTGCAGGCAATCGTCTACTTCGGCTGCGGGAAGGCCAAGCCGCGCGGCAATGCCTGCAGAATCGATGGGGCTTTGCCCCTGCCGCAGCGCCAGCAGCAGCACCTTGAGCTGCGCTTCGGTGCAGAATTTCAGATAACGATCGGCCACAGCGGTGGGGACAGCAAAAACGCTGCCCCACGGGCCGGAATGAATCTCATAGGACATAGTGGCTGTCCTCCTTTACCAGCGGGGGAGATATTGGATATTTTGCCTCCCCCTATCTTAGACCTTGATTATACCACAATGAAATCTTAATGAGAATACAAAAATGAAATTCCGGTGAACGGTTGCTTTTCGCGGGGGGAAAAGGTTATAATAAAAGAAATTCACCGAAAGAAGGCCGAAAAATGCAATATCATTATGAAACGAAGGGAGTATGTTCCCGCGCCATCGATATTAATCTGGATGAAAACACCGGGATTGTGCGCAGCGTACAGTTTACCGGCGGCTGCAACGGCAATACCAAGGGCCTGAGCGCCATGGTGGTAGGCCAGAAGGCCGATGAAGTTATCCGCCGCCTGCAGGGCATTCGCTGCGGAATGCGGCCCACCAGCTGCCCCGACCAACTGGCGGAGGCACTGACCGAGGCACTGGAACAGATCTGAAAGAAATGGAGCTGCCGGAAGGAAAGGGAGGAATGGGCTTTGACAGAAGAAGTGAAGATCTACCGACAGAATGAAAAGGAGCCGGCCCTTTCCGAAGGGGAAAAGGCCGCCCGGGAATACCGCCGCCAGCAGCAGAATGGCAACCTGGAGCGGGCCCACCGGCTGGGAGAGACGCTTTGCCGCCTCTTTATGGCCATGCCGGTGCAGGGCGAGTATACCGCCCAGCAGTGGGTGCTGCTCTCTTTCCTGGTGGAAAATGAACTGGCCCAGCAGGTGGAAAGCCCCTTGCTGGAACAATCGGCGCACAGCCGCTTTGCGGAGCAGCTGGAGCAGCAGGCCCCGGAACTGGCCCGAACCGTTCACGATGCCCGGGCCTTTACCATGTACACCCTGAATGAGACCCGCCGCACCCCGCGCAGTGAGGGAGAGATTTTTGCCAAGCTGTGCGGCCAGCCGGAAAATGAAGCGGTGATTGCGCTGGGAGAGCGGCTGGCGGAGGACTTTACCGCCCAGATTACCGCAGCGGTGACGGACGCCGGCTTTGTGACCGAATAAGCAGGGGAGGCCCAGAATGGAACAGAACTTATTTACGGAAGGGGTGCGCCCCGGCAGCGTGACCACCCCGGAAGAAGTGCATATGCTGATTTGCTATATCTTCCGGGAGGCAAAGCAGCCGGTGACGCTGGATCAGGTGAACGAAGTATTGCAGCGCCAGGCGCTGGTCAATTATTTTGAGTTTGCTGAGGCCGCGGAACGGCTGATCCGGATGGGGCACCTGCAGCCGCAGGAGAATGACCGGTACGTGCTTTCCGATGAGGGGGCGGCCCTGGCGGATACGTTCCGGCAAAAGCTGCCGCCGGCGGTGCGAGAACGTGCCCAGAAGGCGCTGGATGATGTGCTGACGCTGCTGCGCCGCCAACAGGAAAATAAAGTGCGGGTAAAAAAAGTGGGCGATGGGTACCAGATTACCCTGACCATTACCGATATTGGTAGTGACCTGATGAGCCTGAGCCTTTTTTTGCCCACCGAAAAGGAATGCGAGCAGGTGCGGCGGCGTTTTCTCAATGATCCGGCGCTGCTGTATAAAGGCACAATGGCCCTGCTGACCGGGGATATGGAGACCTTCGGGGATCTGACCCCCAGCGAGCGGGATTTATTTATCTAAGCAAACCAAAGGAGAGAAAATATGGCGGCAAAGCGTATTTTAATGGCTTTTTGCACCCTGTATGCGCTGGCCCGCGGCATTGGTACGGTGCTGTACTACCTGATGGGCGCCGGCCAGCTGCAGGTGGCGGTGTTGATTATCACTTTTACGGTGAGCATGATTGGACTGGTGGCGGGAATTCTGTGGCTGGTACAGCGGCAGGTAAAGGGGCTGACCGTCCGGCTGCTGCTGCTTTTATACAGTGCGGCGGCGGTGACCAATATCCTGATTACCCGCGCCAATCCGGTGCCGCAGGGCATTGGCGCATGGGAAATTCTTGTCACAGGGACGCTGTTTGAGTGCCTTTTGTTCCTGGCTTCGCTTTTGATCCCCATGCCGGACCATGCTAAGGGAAAAGGATAAATTTTTTTAGAAATGTAGGTGTTACGATGATGTG
>DMMB01000019.1 GCA_003453215.1 Oscillospiraceae bacterium
GGGCGCCCCGCCGCAGGCGGGGCTAAGGGGGCACAGCCCCCTTAAAACCGTCCATAGGACGGTTTGCCCTGCGGGCGGCCGGGACTCTGCAAAAATTTTTGTTTACCGATAGTTTGCAGATTTTGGGGAGGATTTATACGGCGAAATGTGTTACAATACCAACAGAACGCAACACAAGAACTTTACAAAACGTATAAACCGAAAAGATAATACAGATAACGGAGGGAAATCCCATGAAAAAAAGGCTTTTGGCGCTGCTGTTTGCGGGGGCGCTGCTGCTGGGCGGCTGCCAGCCCACCTACAATGAGAACGACCCCAATTACCCCGGTACCACCCAACCGGAACAGAATGACACCCACGGCGATACCGAAAATAAAGATAACCAATACGACAGCGATTACGGCGTGACCGGCGATGAGAACCTTGGCAACGAGAACAATAATGTCCCGGCTGCGGCGGGAGTGGATGTAGAAAAACTGGCGGGCCTTTCCACCGAAAGCAAGGACTGGGGCCCCGGCGGTCCCAAGGATGAGAAAAACCGCAGCCAGGGCGCCCTGCTGTACAATAAAACCTATGGCCAGTATGATGCCATATTCCTGAAAGAGGACAGCAGCGAGGTGTACCTGACCTTCGATGAGGGCTATGAGTTTGGCCTTTCCGGCCAGATTCTGGACACCCTGAAGGAGAAGGGGGTGAAGGCCATCTTCTTCATCACCGGTGATTTTGCCAAGGCAGAGCCGGAACTGGTGCAGCGGATGATTGACGAGGGGCACGTAGTGGGTAATCACAGCTGGAAGCACCCCAATTATTCCGGGCTTTCGGTGGAGGAAGCGGAGCAGGACCTGATGAAGCTGCACGACTATGTCAAAGAAAACTTTAACTATGAGATGCGGTATTTCCGCTTCCCGGCCGGCAACTTCAGCGAACGGGCGCTGGCCGAAGTGCAGCAGCTGGGCTACAAGTCGCTGTTCTGGAGCTTTGCCTATAAGGACTGGCTGACCGATGACCAGCCGAATGAGGCGGAATCCCTTACAAAGATTGTAGATAGCGCCTGCCCCGGCATGGTGTACCTGCTGCACGCGGTAAGCAAGACCAATGCCAATGTTCTGGCGGATGTTATTGACGGCGTAGTGGCCAAAGGCTTTACCTGGGGCGACCCCAGCAAGATATAAAGCACAAAAGGCTCCCCGGCTGCGGCGGTGGGAGCCTTTGCTGTTGGGCGGGGGTTTGCCAAGAGATGATATAGGAATTGGATTTCCCCATTGCACCCGGCAATATTCGGTGATACAATGGAAAAGTCTTTTGGGTGGAGGTGCCCGCCTATGCACCATAATCGCCTGCCTGCGCAAATTGTCTTGCAAATGAAAAAGTGTATGCTCGCTTCCCCCATAGTTCCCCTCTCAAAAAAGAAAACTATGCTGCCGGTGGGACTGATATCATCAGGTAGGCTACCCCCTTTTATACCCAGAGCACTCGGCACTTGTTAAGCACCAAAGTACAACAAGCAGAAAGTAGGATAGAACCCCCCTCCCCCGTTTCGGGGGAGGGGAGGGGAAGGGGGCAGATGCGCCCGCGGCACCCTATAAGCACCGTTTAGCCCACGCTTCGGAACGGCGTAGTCCGTTCCGAGTGGGCGTTCCGGTGCGTGGGGTCTCGGGGGTACCCCGAGTGTGTTTTGCAATGGGGGAAGGAGGAGCGGCGGAGCGTTGGAGGGTTGTCTATTCCGTAGGAATAGCGACCCGACATGGAGCGTAGCCCGCGACGACGCGCATGAGCAAAAGGAAGTCCCCGCTGGATAAGCGTGCAAATTAAAACCTTTTATAAGACTTTGCGACGCCGTTAGGCGAGAAGCGGCCATTGCCATAACATACTGCAAGCCTTTTATAAAAGGCTTGACCGAAAACCTTGCAAAATCCGTTCTGATAACTTATCCCATAAGCAAGGAGGAACTGCCCATGAAAAAATACTGGCAGCTGTTTATCACCTTTGCCCGCATCGGGCTGTTTACCATTGGCGGCGGGTATGCCATGCTGCCCATGATGCAGAGCGAACTGGTGGAACGCCACGGCTGGGCCACCGAACAGGAAATGGCGGATTACTATGCACTGGCCCAGTGCACCCCCGGTGCGATTGCCGTTAATGTGGCTACCTTCATCGGTTACAAAATTGCCGGAGTGCTGGGCGGTATAATTGCCACCCTGGGGCTGGTATTCCCCTCCCTGGTCATTATCATTGCCATTGCAGCGGTGCTGGGCAATGTGGCCGAGCTGCCCGCCGTCAAAAATGCCTTTGCCGGCATCCGTGTAGGGGTAGCGGTACTCATGGTCAATTCCGTCATTAAACTGGCCAAGAACGCGATTGTGGATTGGAAAGCCGTTATTATCTTTATCGTGGTATTTGGCGGTGCAGTATTCACCTCCGTTAGCCCCATGCTTTACATTGTAGCGGCCGGTGTGGCCGGCATTCTGCTGAAGACCTGGGAGGTGAAGGCTAAATGATGCTGCTGCGTTTATTCTGGGAGTTTTTCAAAATAGGTTTGTTCGCCGTGGGCGGCGGCATGGCTACCATCCCGTTCCTGTATGACCTCAGCGATCGCACCGGGTGGTTCACCTACAGCCAGCTGGCGGATATGATCGCCATCTCGGAATCCACCCCCGGGCCGATTGGGGTGAATATGAGCACCTATGTGGGCTATGAGATGGCGGGGATTGCCGGCTCCATCTTTACCACGCTGGGTTTTGTGACACCCTCCATTATTATCATTGTTATTGTTTCCATCTTCCTGCAGAAGTTCCGCGACAACCGCTATGTGGAAAGTGCCTTTTACGGTCTGCGCCCGGCTTCCTCCGGCCTTATTGCTTCGGCGGCCCTTTCGGTTACTACTGTGGCGTTGCTGATGGATGGCTGGACCTGGGGGACGCTGCTTGGCAGCATCCGCTGGCCGGCAGTGGCGCTGGCGGCTTTCCTGGCCGTTGTGACTAACCTGAAACAGACCAAAAAGTGGCACCCCATTGCGTTCCTGGGCTTTTCTGCGGTGGTGGGCATTGTATTCCACTTTGCCGGGGTGTAACACAGCAAAAAATACCGCCGTCCTCCCACCCGGGGCAGACGGCGGATTTTACTTTTTATCATGCGCCCGGCGGGCGGCATACTTGCGGCGGGTGGCTTCCCCGCCCCGCAGGTGGCGTTCCTCTTTGTTCCGGTCCAGTACCACCCGTACTTCCCGGTACAGCGGGTAATTCAGAAGCGGCAGCCGCTCCTGGATATCCTTATGTACCGTGGATTTGGAGATACAGAACTCCTTTGCAGTCTCCCGCACTGTGGCGCCTGTTTCAATGATATATCGGGCAAATGCGGCAGCCCGGTCCTCCGGCAACCCCTTCACGATGAGATGACCTCCCCCCAGATAATTTCACGCGGGTTCTTGGTGCATCTATATGCGGCCGGGGCGGGCTTTATGCGGCAGCGGCGACAGGGGCCCTGCAGCGGGCTGGAAAACGCGGCGGGATATAGGCCCCCGAAAGAAAAACGAAACGAGGAAAATGAAAAAGAGAATAGATGAAGTGCCGGAGAGAGCCCCTTTGCTGCCCGCCCTTTTGGAAATCTGGGAAAGTTCGGTTCGGGCAACGCATTTGTTTTTATCAGAAAGCGAGATAGAAAAGATAAAAGAATATGTCCCGCAGGCTTTGACGGAAGTTCCTCACCTTATTGTGGCCGAAAAAGAGCCCGGCAACCCCGTCGCTTTTATGGGAATCGCGGGGGAACGGCTGGAAATGCTGTTCCTTTCCCCGGCGGAACGAGGAAAGGGGCTGGGCCGGCAGCTGGTGCAGTATGGTCTCCGGCAGTACGGCCTCCGGGAAGTGACAGTGAACGAACAGAACCCGCAGGCAGTCGGATTTTATCAGCACTTGGGCTTTGCGGTGGAGAAGCGAACCGACCGGGATGAGCAGGGAAATCCCTATCCGCTGCTATACATGAAATTCAAATAGGCCTCCCATGGCGGGAGGCCGTTCTTTTTGGGCTTAGGGGTGATAGGTGGCATAGATGTGGTTCTGCCCTGCCATAGCGGAAAAGCCTGCAGCGCGGTAAATTTCAATACCGGCGGCGTCATCGGCCCCCACAAAGGCAATCAGGTCATGGGATGCATTTTGGGCGGCGGCAACGGCCAGCAGCGATTGCTCATAGCCCTGCCCGGCATATTTTTCGTCCACCCATAAGGCATAGGGCTCGTTTTCTTCATAGCCATAGGTAACATCGATATAGCCGATGAGTTCCCGGCCCTTTACCGCGATGAAGACCCGAAAACGATCCCGGGCCGCCAGAATTTTATCGGCAGTCCAGTAGGTTTCTCTCTCGTGCCGGGCGTGGTAAGCCTCTTCCCATTCAGGGGTCAGCGGCAGAATATCATGGGGCCGGATGGGCACCACCGCTCTTTCCCAGCGCATTTTGATCTGCTCGGCATCAAAAGTGGAGCCTTTTTGTTCCAGCACCCGGCAGAAAGCTCCATTCCGGGGGTTTAGGATAAAGTCCATTTGACAGTGCGGGTACGCCTTTTCAAGAAACGTGAGCATCTCCCGGAAAGGGGATTCGCTTTTGGCCAGTCCAACCAACAGTTCGATGTATTGTTCTTCCGGCAGGAGCAGCCAGGCGAAAAGCCCCGTTACGGCACCATTCTCGGTGGTAATGTAGGCCCGGGCATGGGGATTTTCCAGAGAGCGGTACAGGTTGCTTTCGTGATAGGTAAAATGAGGATCCCGAAAATCGGCATCGGCGGCAATTTCCCGGATAAAATCTTCGTATGCTTCAAAAGAATAGATCTCCTGTATCATTTTTACTCTCCCCATGGCCATATTTCAGCGCCCGATTTTTGGAAGGCGGCTGCTTATACCCTACCATAATTCCCAGGTGGCTGCAAGGGGTCGGTACCGGGCGGCAGCCCGGCGGCGGAGCCGCCTGGAGGGCGCGCCCCTGCGGGGCGCGCCCTTTCGCCG
>DMMB01000071.1:0-3471 GCA_003453215.1 Oscillospiraceae bacterium
CTATCCTGCTGAGCTACAGAGACTTATATTAAATTGAGACTGGCAACGATCACTTTTCCCCGTAAGGCAGCTGGTAGAGCACAACCTTAGGAGGCGGTCGCTCTATCCAGCTGAGCTACGGAAACATCTTTAAAATCTATTCAATTTTAGTCTTAAACTTACTCAATGTCAATCGCATTTGCCCGAAAGGCGGTCGTTATAACATATTCTTAGGAGGCGTGTGCTCTATCCAACTGAGCTATTGGGACGTATTGAATTTTTTTGTCAGCCTCCGTAATTATCGGACTCAGCTCCCAACTAAGGTTTTTCCAAGGTGAGCGTTGTAACGTAACCTTAGGAGGCGGTCGCTCTATCCAGCTGAGCTACGGAAACATGGTTTGCAACCCTCATTCTACCTGCTGCCGCCGCCTTTGTCAACGGAAAAAGTTTGGCCGGGGACTTCCCACGCAGGGGAGAACGTGTTATAATCAACTCGTATTTGTGCCGCAAGGCATCGGAGTGCCATGGGCGCTCTGTCCCATTTTAGCGCCCCCCGGCGGGCGCGGTAAGGAAGTAAACCGAATATGATGAAACGAGAAAAATCCTGCGGGGTGCTGGTGCTGCGCCAGCAGGAAGAAGAACTGTATGTCGTTTTGCTGCGCCACCGCTTTGGCGGACATTGGTCTTTCCCCAAGGGCCATGTGGAGGCCGGCGAAAGTGAGCGCCAAACCGCGCTGCGGGAGGTGCGGGAGGAAACCGGGTTGACCGGCATTAAGCTGATGGACGGTTTCCGTGAGAGTGTGGAATATTCCCCCAAACCCGGCGTAAAAAAACAGGTGGTATATTTCCTGGGGACCACCGAGCAGGAAAAATTGGTGCGGCAGGAGGAAGAGATCAGCGAGATTATGTGGGCGCCGCTGAACCACGCGGCAGATCTGGTTTCCTTTGCCAATGACAAACGGCTGCTGCGCCATGCCCAGCGCCGCCTGGGACTGCTGCCGGCAGAACCGGAGGAAACACCGAATACGGAGGAGGCGACAGAATAATGTTGCCCAAAAAGGAACCTCCGCTGGTACGGGCGGAGACGATATGCTGCATCCTGGCGGCGGTGATTGTGGCGATTTGTTTGGCCCATCACCCCAGGACCAACTGGCCGCTGGCCGTTACGTTGGTCCTGCTGATTGCGGCCAATGTGCTGCAGTTTGTGCGCGACCATAAAAACCATAAGGACGAAAAATAACTGGGGAAAAGGCTCCGCTATAGGCGGAGCCTTTTTGCTGCCCGATAAAAAGGAAAATATGCCGATTTGCCCGGAAAGCGGCCCGAATACGACACCACCTTGCGGCAAAATGCGGCGTGGGATAGGGGGTAAGATAATGGAGGAAAACCATTTTATTCCAAAAGGAAGTGCAAAACAATGATGGAGCATATGACGGAAGTAAGCGGGCTTTCCTGGCCGCGCAGGCTGTGGAATACCTTGCAGAACGATAACCGCTTTGCAGCGGGCTGCGTTGCGTTCCTGGGGGGAGTGATGACGGCAATGGGCCGCATTACCGGCGAGGTCGCTCCCTTTGGAGTGGCCTTTGCGGCGGCAGCCCCCGGAGCGATGGCCGTCCCGGCTCTGCTGGGTGCGGCACTGGGATATTTGCTGACGGCAGCGGCCCCCCCGGCCTGGCAATACCCGCTGGCAGGGCTGCTGGCGGTGGGGGTGCGTCATCTACTGGCCGTCCTGGGGCACAAGAACCGCTCATGGCAGAGCGTGGCGGGGGTGCTGTTTGGCCTGGCGGCAGCGGTAATTCTGCCAGGGGTCTACCGGCATCCCCTGGTGTATGATGTTTTGCTGTGGCTTACCTCTTTGCTAATGGCCGGAGCGGCGGCTGTTTTTCTGCAAAGGGGCCTTGTCCTGCTGCAGCCGGAACGAAAAACGCCGCAGGAACGTACCCTTACGGCTTCCCTGGCGGTTACGGCTGCCCTGTGCCTGATGGGGCTGTGCAGCATCTCCGTTTCGGGGGTATCGTTGGGGCGGGTGGCTGCTTCGGTCCTGTTGCTTTTGGCCGCGGCGGGTGCCGGCAGCCGCGCCGGGGCGCTGATTGGTGTCATTTGCGGCCTGGTGGTTGGCTTTTCCACCGGAGAATTCACCTTATCCATTACCTGCTTTTCGGTGGGCGGGCTGCTGTGCGGGCTGTTTGCGCCGCTGGGGCGGCTGGGTAGCGTGCTGGCACTGGCCATCAGTTATGGATTTTTTGCGATGTTGGCTTCCCGCAGTGTAGCGGGATTTTTGGAGGTGCTGCTGGCAGCGGGGATTTTTTGGCTGCTGCCGGCGACGGCGCTGCGCCGGGTGGGGCAGCTGTTGGCCCCGGGGCGGGAACAGAAGATTGCGCCCCTGGTTTTGGGCGACCACCTGGAGGCGGCGGCCGAAGCTTTGCGGGAGGTTTCCGCCACGACCCGAGAGGTAGCGGCGCACCTGCAGAAAAGCACTGCGGAAAATCCGGAAATGCTATTTGACCGGCTGGCAAACCGCTACTGCAAAGGCTGCCTGTACCAGATGACCTGCTGGCAGCAGCACTATGGAGATACGGTGGAAGCCCTGGGATGGGGACTTGCGGCCTATCGGAAAGAAAATCACATTGCGGCGGAGGCGCTGAACGGCCTGAATGACCGCTGCCCCTGCCGGGAGCGACTGGCGGCGGCGCTGGAAAAAGAGTATGTAGGCTATCTCTCGCGGGAGGAGCAGCGCTGCCGCACCGCCCGGGTGCGCAGCATCGTTACCGACCAGCTGGATGGCCTGGCGGGAACGCTGACCGGCCTTTCGGAACATTCCTGCGGGATAACGCCCTGCAGCGAGGGACTGACCCAGAGGATGACCGAAGAACTGCTGGCGGCGGAGCGGGAGCTGCGGGAGGTACTGTGCTGGATGACCTCTTCCGGCCGATTGACGGTGCGGCTTTCTTTCCCGGCGGCGCTGCTGCAGCACCTGGATACCGAAAAACTGCGAAAAATTATTACCGCGGCTGCGGGGCTGGAAATGGGCAGCCCTGCGCGCAGCCAGCAAAATGGTGTTCTGCTGCTGACCTACCGGGAAAAGCCCCGCTACACACTGGGGAAATGGCAGGTTCAGCTGCCGGCCGAAGAAAACGGCGCCTGTGGGGATACGCTGCGCCTGGTAAAGGGAGAGGAGGGGGTGCAGGCTTTGATCCTTTCCGATGGGATGGGAACCGGTGCGCCCGCTGCGCTGGACAGCGCCATGCTGTGCAATCTGGTGGGACGGCTGCTGGAAGCGGGCATTCCCTGCGGCAGTGCGCTGCGGCTGGTGAACAGCGCCCTGATGGTGAAGGGCGGCCGGGAATCGCTGGCAACGCTGGATACGGCAGCGGTGGATTGCTACACCGGGACGGCGGTATTCTATAAGGCCGGCGCGGCGCCCACCTTTTTGCGGCGGCAGGGCCGGGCCATGCGGCTGGAAGCGACCAGCCTGCCGGCGGGAATATTGGC
>DMMB01000071.1:3681-27343 GCA_003453215.1 Oscillospiraceae bacterium
GGAATATTGGATGGTGTGGAGCCGGTAGAACGGCGCTTTGATTTGCACGAGGAGGATTTAATCCTGATGGTGAGCGACGGCGTACCCACCGAAGAACCCTGGGTGGAGGAACAGCTGGCCGCCTGGGAGGGGACCGACCCGACCGAGCTATGCCGCCGCATAGCGGAAGCGGCCCGCCTGCGCTGCCGGGATCCGCGCCCGGATGATATTACGGTGGCGGCGCTGCGGCTGGAAAAAGCAGAATAGTCATTCCTTTATGGGTTTTCGCAAGGAGCCGCCCGGTCCCAGACCGGACGGCTCCTTGACGGTGATGGGACTTAACCCAGCATAGTACGGCAAACCGTATCAGCCATATGGTCCAGTGCCACGCCCATGCGGTTGGCGGTGCGGCGGACTGCCCGCCGGCGCTGGGCCGCGGTGGTGTGGTTCATGACATAGGCTACGGTACCGGCTGCGGCGGCTGCCATGGCGATGCCGGTCATGGCGGCGGGCACTTTGTTGGTGGAATGCATTTTTCATAACCCCTTCCGACAGATTATATTTTGCAGGAATTGCTTGCATCATTAGTGTGCATCGGGCGGCATGGATTAGCCGCTGCAAAGATTGGAAATTGGCATTCTACTATATGCACAATTGAGAAATAGAATAGATAAATAATTATATCAAAAATGACGGTGATAATGAAAATAGCATGATAGAAAGGAAGATATTTTATTGTGATAACGTTGCATTTTGGCACGAGATGGGCTATGATCATGATATATTTTGACTAAAACTGAAAAAATTCCCATCAGGATAAAACATTTTGCTTTTTGCCTGCCAACGGAATACTATATGAAATACAAAAGGAGATCTTCCATGAACCGTGTCAATCGCCCCGCCCGCTGCGCTGCTGTGCACGATCTTTCCGGCCTGGGCCGCTGCTCGCTTTCCGTTATTCTGCCGGCTATGTCGGTAATGGGGGTGCAGGTATGCCCGCTGCCAACCGCAGTGCTTTCCACCCACACCGGTGGATTTGGCACCCCGGCCCGCCGGGACCTGACCGATTACCTGGCCGAAGCGCTGGCACATTACCGGGCGCTGGGGCTGCCGATGGAGTGCGTCTATACCGGCTATTTGGGCTCGGTGGAGCAGGTTTCGCTGTGCCAGGGGCTTTTTGCAGAATGGCCCGCCGCGATGAAAGTGGTAGACCCGGTGATGGGCGACCACGGCAAGCTGTATCACGGCTTTACGCCGGAACTGGTACAGGGCATTCGGGAACTGGCCACCCATGCCGATGTGATTACCCCCAACCTGACCGAAGCGGCCCTGCTGCTGGGAGAGGAACCCAATACGGCGCCGCTTTCGCTGGGGCAGGCCCGCAGCCTGCTGGCGCGGCTTTCGGCCCTGGGGCCGGGTGTTGTGGTGATTACCGGGGCGGCACTGACCACCGGGGAGTATGCAAACCTGTGCTATGACCGGGAACGCGGCGGCTATTGGAAATCGGTAAGCGAATACCTGCCGGTGCGCTATCCCGGTACCGGGGATTTGTTTGCTGCGGTGCTGACAGCCGGCCTGATGCAGGGGGACAGCCCTGCCATGGCGATGGACCGGGCAACGAGGTATGTGGAGATCACCGTAAAAACGACCTTTGGCTATGGTGTTGATTCCCGCGAGGGAGTTATGCTGGAACGTACGCTGGGCTGGCTGACCCAAAAGGAGCTACCCCGCGGCTATCGCACGCTGTAATCACTGGATCCCCTGAGAGGAAGAGAAGCGAATCCATGAAAAAATCCCGTTTTACGCTGTACCGTATTGTTATTATCGGCCTGATGGCCGCCATGGTGTTTGTATGCACCATGTTTTTGGGCATCCGTATTCCCACCCCCACCGGTACCACACAGCTTAAGACCGCGAATGCGATCTGCCTGCTGACGGGGCTGCTGTTTGGCGGCTGGACCGGCGGTTTGGCGGCTGGTATCGGTTCCGCCCTGTTTGATTTGACCTATCCGGAATGGGCCTCCGGCGCGTGGCTTACATTCTTGTTCTTCTTTGCTATGGGCGCTATCTGCGGCGGAATTGCCCACGCAGGCGGTGCAGCCGGCAAAAATAAAGCCCACAACTGGGTCGCCGCCATCTGCGGCGCAGTGGGCTACTGGCTCCTCTATATTGGCAAGAGCATTATCGTACTGTGCCTGGGCGGCAGCGTCTTTTCCGCGGCAGTCATTGCCACGGTTCCCAAGATGATTACCGGCGGCATCAATGCGGTATTTGCCATCGTGGTTTCCAATCTGCTGGCGGTGCTGCTGCGCCCCAAATTGGAATCGGCGGGTATTTATGAGGCGCTGAAAAAACATTGAGATCCCCCTCTCCAGATATAAGGTACGCTGCTCCTGGCCGAAAGGCTGGGAGTAGCGTATCTTTTTTTGCGGCAAAACGCACAGAACCGGCGGCAGCGTGCCTTGCATTGTATGATTATTCACCAAAACTGCATATTTACGAATAAATATTCACGAATATGCTTGACATAGTGAATATTTAGTGATAAAGTATGCAATATCAACGAGAGACACTCCTCCCGGCGAGAATCAAACAAGACCAAACGGCTCCCGCTTGGGAGAGAACCAAGAAAGGATGGAAATGAACATGAAAAAACTACTGACAATGCTGATGGCCCTGATGATGGTGCTGGCCCTGGCGGCCTGCGGCAACGATACCTCTGCTGCCAATAATGGCGGCAATGAACCCTCAACCCCCACCAATGCGCTGGAAAAAATAAAAGCTTCCGGAGAGCTGCACGTGGCACTCAGCCCTGATTTCTCCCCGATGGAATTTGTGGATTCCAGCAAGAGCGGGCAGGAACAATATGTCGGCTTTGATATTTCCCTTGCAAAATTCATTGCCGAAGAACTGGGCGTTTCTTTGGTCATTGAGCCGATGAGTTTTGATGCCAGCCAGACCGCTGTTTACACTTCCGCGGTGCCCATGTCCATTTCCGGCTACAGCTGGACAGAGGAAAGAGCCCAGAACTATGAACTCTCCGATTACTACTATGCAGGCGATAATGAGACCGACCAGGTACTGCTGATTAAGGCAGAGGATGCGGCCAAGTACACTAAGGTAGAAGATTTTGCCGGGCAGGATGTCGGTGCGCAGAATGCCTCCCTGCAGATGCAGCTTTTGACCGAACAGATTCCGGATGCCAACCCCATTACCATCGGCGACCTGGCTGTGGGTGTTATGGAGCTGAAGGCCGGCAACATTGAAGCGCTGGCAGTGGCCAAGGGCAATGCCGAAATGATTATCGATGCCAACCCCGACCTTGTTATCTGCGAATTCCAGTTTGAAGTAAAGGCCGAATATGAAGCGAATGTCATCCTGATGACCAAGGGAGAAACCGAGCTGCTGGAGGCGGTGAATGCTGCGCTGGCCAAGGCCTATGAAAGCGGCCTGTATGGCACCTGGTATGATGCAGCAGTTGAGCTGGGCAAGAGCGAGAATGCCAAGGAACTGACGCTGGATTAACCGGACCATGCCGGATCCAGGATGAGATAAAGGAACGGATCTTAAAATTACCGACTGACTGCCGGAGCCCGAAAGGCTCCGGCGGCTGCACTAAAGGGAGAATGACCATATGACAGGGGCAAAGTTTATTGATTTCGAGAAGATGGCTGCCATCTTCCTAAAATACTGGGATAAGTACCTCATTGATGGCGTGGGATATACGCTGGCGCTTTCGGCCATTACCGTGGCAGGCGGCGTAGTGTTTGCTTCGCTGCTGGCGCTGATGAAAATGTCCAAAGTGGCGCCGCTGCGCTGGCTTTCCTCCATCTATATCGAGGTAATCCGAGGAACCCCCATGCTGCTGCAGCTGTACTTCTTCTATTTTGGCCTGCCTATGCTGGTACCGGCGCTCAATAAGCAGAAGTTCCTGTGCATTGCCATTGCCCTTATCTGCAACAGCGCGGCCTACGTTTCGGAAGTCATTCGTTCCGGAATACAGGCGGTGGATCCCGGCCAGCGGGAGGCGGCGCTCAGCCTTGGCTTTGGGGAGCGGGGCGCCATGTGGTTTGTTATCATGCCGCAGGCGGTCAAGAACATTCTGCCGGCTTTGGGCAATGAGTTTATTATGATTATCAAGGATACTTCGCTGGCCTCTACCTTCTTTGTGGGCGATTTGATGACCCAGTACCTGCAGATCCGGGGCGCGACCTACCTGCCCATTGAACCGCTGGTGATTGCAGGCGCGATCTACTTTATTATGACCTTTGCCCTCAGTAAGCTGTTTGGACACTTTGAGCACAAGATGCAGCGCAGCGACCGGCAGGGAAGCGCGGCGCGGCAGCGCAAATTAAAGCGGGAAGGGGCGGTGGCGTAAATGGCGCAGAAAATCATAGAAGTAAAAGATCTGAAAAAATACTATAATAATGGCGCTGTTCATGCCCTGGATGGCGTAACCGTAGATATCTGCCGCGGCGATGTCATTGCAGTGATTGGTCCTTCCGGCGGCGGGAAAAGTACCTTCCTGCGCAGCCTGAACCTGCTGGAGGTACCCACCTCCGGTTCGATCAAAGTGGATGGGGTGGAAATTACCGGGAAAAAGGTGGATTTGCCCCGCCACCGGCAAAAGATGGGCATGGTGTTCCAGCATTTTAACCTGTTTCCCCACAAAACGGTGCTGGAAAACCTGACTATGGCGCCTATGCGCATTAAAAAAATACCGAAGGTCGAGGCCGAGCAAAAAGCCATGGCGCTGCTGGGGAGAGTGGGTCTGGCGGACCGCGCCAATGATTACCCCGCGCAGCTTAGCGGCGGACAAAAGCAGCGGATTGCCATTGTACGGGCATTGGCCATGGAACCGGAAGTAATGCTGTTTGATGAACCGACCAGCGCCCTGGACCCCGAAATGGTGGGCGAGGTGCTGGAAGTAATGCGGGAGCTGGCACATGAGGGCATGACCATGGTGATTGTAACCCATGAGATGGCCTTTGCCCGCGAAGTGGCCAGCCGGGTACTATTTATGGAAGAGGGGAAACTGGGCGAACAGGGAACCCCGGAAGTCATCTTTACCAACCCGCAGAGCCCCCGGCTGCAAAATTTCCTGAAAAAGGTGCTGTGATGATTATGAATGAAATGAAGCAGGCAGCGCTGACTGCCATTGAAGAAAAAAAGGACCTGATTGCCTCGGTGGCGGATCAGATTTGGGAATACGCCGAACTTTCGCTGCAGGAGGTGCAATCGGCTGCGCTATACTGCAAGGTGCTGAAGGAACAGGGCTTTGCGGTGGAAGAGGGTGCCTGTCATATTCCAACTGCCTTTGCGGCCCGTTACGGCAGCGGGCACCCCATTATCGGCATTCTGGCGGAGTATGATGCGCTTTCCGGGCTTTCCCAGCAGGGCGGCAGCACCCAAAAGCAGGAGCGGATCCCCGGCGGAACCGGCCATGGCTGCGGACACAATCTGCTGGGGGCCGGCGCTTTGGCGGCGGCATTGGGCATCAAGCACTATTTACAGCAGAGCGGGGCCCCCGGTACGGTGGTGCTGTACGGCTGCCCCGGCGAAGAAGGCGGCGCGGCCAAAGCCTTTATGGCGCGGGAAAAGCTGTGGTATGGACTGGATGCCGCCTTGACCTGGCACCCGGATGATTGCAATGAGGCCGCGACCGGTTCCAGCAATGCCTGCATTCAGGTTCAGTATATTTTTCATGGGGTGGCGGCCCATGCGGCCGGAGATCCCGAACGGGGCCGCAGCGCACTGGATGCTGTCACGCTGATGAACGTTGGGGTGCAGTTCCTGCGGGAACATATGGAACAGCAGGCGCGTATTCACTATGCCGTGACCGATGGCGGCGGCTGCAGCCCCAATGTGGTGCAGTCCAAAGCATCGGTTCTGTATATGGTGCGTTCCCCCGAAGTAAAAAAAGCGGTAGAACTGCAAAAGCGGGTGGATGATATTGCGGCCGGTGCGGCCCTGATGACCGGGACCACCTGCGAGCGGAAATTCATCGATGGTGTGGCGGAGACCATCCCCAACCATGTGCTGGAAGCGCTGCTACACCAGAATTTTGCCGAAGTGGGGGT
The DNA here is from genome assembly GCA_003453215.1 of Oscillospiraceae bacterium. Lineage (GTDB taxonomy): Bacteria > Bacillota > Clostridia > Oscillospirales > Ruminococcaceae > Angelakisella. Next base: position 9,741 of record DMMB01000071.1, read on the forward strand.
GCCGCAGCATACCCCGGAGGAAATGGCCTTTGCTACCGAGCTTGCCGCGACCTATGATGCCGGCGGATATATCCCGGGCAGCGGCAGTGGCGATACCGCCTATGCCGCCCAGGTAAAGGCACTGCTGCCCGGTACAGCCATGAATGATGTGCTGCTGCCGCTCTACCAGGGAGAGGCGTTCTGCCCCGGTTCCACCGATGTAGGAGATGTGAGCTGGCAGTGCCCCACCGCACAGCTGCACGTGGCCTCCTGGCCCAATGGCTGCCCCGGCCACAGCTGGCAGAACGTTTCCTGCGATAAGACCTCCATCGGGCACAAAGCGGCGGTGACCGCCGGTAAAGTGCTGTGCGCGGCAGCGATTGACCTGCTGGAGCAGCCGGAGCTGCTGGCGGCGGCCAAGGCGGAATTTGCCGGGCGGACAGAGGCCGGCTATACCTGCCCCATTCCACCGGAGGCGGTTCCCACCATTCCGGACTAAAAAAGCAAGCCCCCTTGCCGTTTGTGCGGCGCAGGGGGGCTTTTTCCTTTTCGGGAGAAAAAAGAAAAGCCCCTGCCTTACCCGGCCAGGGGCTTATTTTGACGGTTTTGGTTCATTTGCGGCGGATGATTACAGCTTGGCCAGCTTGCTGCGGCAGCTACGGCAAACATATTTGTCGTCATAGGTAGCCAGATCTTCCTTGGATCCGCAGAAAATGCAGCAAGGCAGATACTTTTTAAGAATGACCTGATCGCCGTCTACATAAATTTCAACATCGCTGTGAATATCGATGCCCAGGGTGCGACGAAGCTCTACAGGGAGAACGATACGACCGAGGTTATCTACCTTTCTTACAATACCGGTGGACTTCATTCAATAAATTCCTCCTTAAAATAGGGTGGTCATGACGGTTTACAATATCTTCTAATATTCATGGTTTTTCTCTACCTTGATACTAATTGTACTATTATTTTCCATAAAAAACAAGAGGGTTTCCATGAAATTCGGCGAATTAAATGGACAAAATCGAGCTAAATTTCTTTTTTGGTTTGGATAATTTAGCCAAATTCGACAAAAACTTATCAAATAACACCGCCAGGGAGTAGGAGCGTTTTCGAAAAGAAAGCACAAAGAGAAAATGAGATATATTGGAAATTTTGCAGGCAAAAGGGGAGCAGAACCATGATGAATGCCATTTTGTGCGGGATGTTGATTTTTTCGATGATAGCGGCGGCCTTTCAGGGGAAGATGGAGGCGCTATCGACAGCGGCCCTGACCGGCTGCGGGGAGGCGATTACGCTGATTTTATCGCTTGCCGGGATGCTGTGCCTGTGGAGCGGCCTGATGGAAATTGCCCGCCGCTGCCGCCTGACGGAGGCATTGGCCCGGCTCTTTGCCCCCTTTACCCGCCTGCTGTTCCCCTCTGTTCCCCAGGGAAGCCCGGCCATGCAGGCCATCTGTATGAATCTTTCGGCAAACTTGCTGGGGCTGGGGAATGCGGCCACGCCGCTGGGCCTTGCCGCCATGCAGGAACTGCAGAAGCAAAACCCCGAGAAGGAATGCGCCAGCGATGCTATGGTTACTTTTGTGGTGCTGAATACCGCCTCCCTGCAGCTGATCCCGACCACCTGTGCGGCGCTGCGGCAGCAGGCAGGCAGTACGGCTCCCATGGAAATTCTTCCGGCGGTGTGGTTAGCCGGCGCGGCGGCACTGGCAGCGGCTCTATTTATGAACAAGATACTGAGGAGGGGAAAGCATCGTGGCCTTTAGCGCATGGATTATTCCGCTTTTCATCACCGTGTTGTTCGGTTGGGGGCTGGTCGCCGGCGTCGATGTATTTGGCTGCTTTTTGCAGGGGGCCAAAGAGGGACTGAAAACGGCAGCCTCCGTTACGCCGGCGCTGGTCTGCCTGCTTACGGTGGTCACCATGTTCCGACAAAGCGGTGCGCTGGAAGTGCTTACGGGTTTTCTTCGCCCATTGGCTGCGGCGGTCGGCTTCCCGGCAGAGGTGCTGCCGCTGGCCCTGCTGCGTCCGGTTTCCGGCAGTGGGGGAACGGCGCTGCTGCACCAGCTCTTGGAACAGTATGGCCCGGATGGCTTTATAGGGCGCGTGGGCAGTGTGCTGGCCGGCGCTTCAGAAACTACTTTTTACGCCATTGCGGTTTACTATGGCGCGGTAGGGATTCGCCGTACCCGGCACACTTTGGCTTCGGCCCTTACGGGGGATCTGGCCGCGGCCCTGATGAGCGCTGTTGCCGTTCGACTGCTGATGGGGACGTGATCTGGCTTATTAGAGGGAAACGGTATCCAGATAACGCAGGAAGAAGGTGCTGTCCGGTCGTGTCATCACGGAGTAACGAGTACGGAAGTCCCCTATTTTATAGGGATTTTCATAATATACATCGCCATACAGTTCGTAACTGACACTTACCTCGGCTTTTTCCCAATCAATTTGTATTTCTGTGTTTCTGCATACCGGAGTGTTCCCCCACCCAAAGCCGGACCAGAACACATACTCCCCGGTCTCGGGAACATAGGTATCTTCACCAAACTCATAATCCGGAATATCGAACACTTCCTCGGCCATCTGCTGTATCTTTTCTTTTGGAAAGTGATAACATCCCTCATCATCCATGGTGACAAAATCGTGGTACAGGTATTCCTCTTCCTGCATGAACATTACCGTACTTAAGACAAAAAGATGGACCTGCCGGTCCTCCAGAGGATAGGCGGAGCTCCCCAGGATATCCCCGGAGTAAAAAGCAAAGTTGGTCAGCTGCGCGGTCAGAATCTCCGAGGAGATTTGCAGTTCCTCTTGTATTGCATCCCAGTCCAATGCAGTCTTTCCCTGCGGGGCATTGCCGGTACAGGCGCAAAGACTAAAGCAAAGGGCCAGAACGATTGCGTATGAAAATATCTTTTTCATGGCGTTTTCTCCTACATATTTTTGCCGCAGCAGCATATTTTCCATCATTTTACCATGGATATAGGAGGGAAGCAACAGAGACATTACAGGGCGCGGATATCCGTCTGCGCCGCTTCTTCCTGTTACCGCCTTTCCTCACAATATTTTAACAAATTCGCCATAAACGGCGCTTTGCAAAAGCAGCGACCGGTGTTATAATGTAATTTAGCAAATTATGACCTAAGGAGGAAATAGCATGATGGACAAGATCCTGGTAGCCGATGACGACCTGAATATCTGCGAACTGCTGCGCCTGTATCTGGAAAAAGAGGGCTTTGAGGTAGTAATGGCCCACGATGGCGAAGAAGCGGTTGCTAAATTTGAAAGCGAAAAACCCTCCCTGATCCTTTTGGATATTATGATGCCCAAACTGGATGGCTGGCAGGTTTGCCGTCAGATCCGCCAGAAGAGCGATTGCCCCATTATTATGCTTACGGCCAAAGGAGAAACCTTTGATAAAGTGCTGGGCCTGGAACTGGGCGCCGATGACTATGTGGTAAAGCCCTTTGATACCAAAGAGATTGTGGCGCGCATCAAGGCGGTTCTGCGCCGCAGCGGCCCGGCAGGCAATGCGGCCGGCGAGGTAAAGGAAGTCAGCTACGATAAGCTGACCGTTAATATGACCCGCTACGAGCTGAAAGTGGATGGTAAGGTGGTGGATGCCCCGCCCAAGGAACTGGAGCTGCTGTTCCACCTGGCCAGCAATCCCAACCGGGTTTTCACCCGCGATCAGCTGCTGGATGAAGTGTGGGGCTTTGAGTATTATGGCGATAGCCGCACCGTTGATGTGCACATCAAGCGCCTGCGCGAAAAGCTGGAGGGCGTTAGTGACCAGTGGAGCCTCAAGACGGTTTGGGGCGTCGGTTATAAGTTTGAGGTCAAGGAATAAGAATGAAAAAAACGCAGAAAACCCTGATGGGCAAGTACTATTCGGTGTGCTGCGCCATCATTCTGCTCAGTATGGTGCTGGTGGGTTCCATCTTTATGGTGCTGGCCAATGACTACCTGCGGGAAGAAAAAATCAGCCTGCTGGAGAAAAACGTAACCCAGGCGGCGCGGCTGACCATGGAAAACTACGCGGCCCATGAGTACCGCTATGTCAGCAGCGATACCCTGCAGCCGGTGTATGCGGTATTGGGTTCCGCCATCGAAGCGGATATTTACCTTTCCGATAATAAGGGCAATATTCTCATTATGGCCCACACCACTGAAAGCGCCATTCCGCAATCGGTACCGCAGGCGGTGCTGGAAAGCCTTTCAAAGACCGGCAGCTATCAGGGATCGGTTACGCTTACCGGGACGGGCGAGGACCCGCAGTATGCGGTAGCCACCCCGGTGGTGGATGAAAACGGCCTGCTGGTGGGTGCTGTGATGGCGACCGCCCGGGCGGCCAACCGCGCCCTGGCCGGGGATATGCTGCAGATGTTCCTCATTGCGGCGATTGTGGTGCTGGTGGTCAGCTTTATCGTGATTTACTTTGTTACCAGCAGCCTGGTGAACCCCCTGCGCCAGATGGCAGCCGCGACCCGCGCCTTTGCCAAGGGCGATTTTTCGGTGCGGGTGCCGGTGGAAGGCGATGACGAAATCGGCCGGTTGGCCTCCGCCTTTAATAATATGGCGACGGAACTGGCGCTTACCGAATCGGTGCGCCGCAGCTTTACGGCCAATGTCAGCCATGAGCTGAAAACCCCCATGACCACCATCGGCGGCTTTGTCGATGGCATATTGGATGGCACCATCCCGCCGGAGCGGCAGAACCACTATCTGCGCATCGTTTCCAGCGAAGTGCAGCGGCTTTCCCGCCTGGTACGGAATATGCTTACTCTGAGCCAAATTGAGGCCGGGGAACGCACCATCCAGCCCACCGAAGTGGAGATTACCTCGCTGGTGACCAATACCCTGCTGGGCTTTGAACAGCGGCTGGAGGAAAAGCACATTGAGGTAGAGGGGCTGGATACCGACCGCTACTGGGTGCTGGCCGATGCTGATTTAATTCAGCAGGTGGTGTACAATCTTATTGATAACGCCGTCAAATTTGTGAATGAAGGCGGCACCCTTTCCTTCGACTTTTATGCCGAGGGCGAGAATATTATGGTAGCAGTGCGCAATACCGGTTCCGGTGTTCTGCCGGAGGAAATCCCGCGGCTGTTTGACCGGTTCTATAAGACCGACCGCAGCCGAAGCCTGGATAAAAACGGCGTGGGTCTGGGGCTTTCTATCTGCCGCACCATTATGAATGTCCATGAGGGCGAAATATTTGTGCGCAGCCAGCCCGGGGAATATACCGAGTTTGTGTTTGGCCTGAAGGCCGACCCTGCCCACTACAAAAAAGGCGTCAACCGAAAAGCCCCAACGGTAGATGCCAGCTTTACCACATTACCGGCGGCCCCCGCTGCCGGCCGGGAGGAGAAACAGCATGAGAAACCGCAGCAATGAAAATAATTACCACTGGGATTACCGAGAATATCAGGGCAATTATGGCCAAAACCCGGCCCGCCGCTCCAACAGCCGGGGCCTAAAAATATTCCTGATTACCATGGGCGTGGTGGTTTTGCTGGTGGGGGCGCTGTGCATTGGCGCTTCGGCTTGGTCCCATAAAAACCCCCAGCCGGAAAACCCGTCCATCGGCAATGACCAGCTGGAGCATCTGCCGGAGATTGACCAGCAGAACAAGCCGGAAGATAATGTACCGGATACCACCGAAGATGGGCTATTGACGCCGGCCGGCATCTACAAAAAATGCGCCCCCTCGGTGGTGGGCATTGTCAGCTACGGCAGCAGCTCCACTGCGCAGGGCACCGGCATCATTCTTTCGGAAAACGGCTACATCATTACCAATGCCCATGTGGTCAGCGACGGAGAGCAGTACGAAGTGGTGCTGCAGAATGGCGACAGCTACGATGCCACGCTCATTGGCGCTGATAACCAAAGCGATCTGGCCCTGCTGCGGATGATAAACCCGCCCGAAGGGCTGGTGGCAGCGACTTTTGGCAACAGCGATGAACTGGAAGTGGGCGAAATGGTGGTGGCCATCGGCAACCCCGGCGGCCTGGCGCTGGCCTCCACCCAAACGGTGGGATATATTTCGGCAGTACAGCGCACCATCACCACCGAATTGGGTTACACTATGGTCTGTATCCAGGCGGATGCGGCCATTAACCCCGGCAACAGCGGCGGCCCGCTCATTAATACCTACGGCCAGGTGGTGGGCATTACCTCCAGCAAGCTGGTGGAAGAAGGCTACGAGGGTATCGGGTTTTCGATCCCCATTAATACGGCTTTGCCCATTCTGGATGACCTGATGCAGCATGGCCGGGTGACGGGCCGGGCGCAGCTGGGCATTACCGTTACCGAAGTAAGCAGCAATGAGGCCAGCTATTACGGCATTCCCATGGGACTGCGGATTGTCTCCATTAACAGCGACAGCGATGTGGGCCGTCAGGGAGCCGAAGTGGGCGATATTATCACCTCCATTGATGGCTGGGCCATTACCTCCCGCGGGGATTGCAGCGACATTCTGGCGCAGCACCAGCCCGGGGATACCGTAGAGATTAGTCTTTACCGTTCCAGCCGTACCGGCCGGGGCCAGACCTTTACCATTACGGTAACGCTGCAGGGTTCCTAAAAGCGCAATAGTCCAATAAAAAAGCCGCCTGCGGGCGGCTTTTTTGCGTTCTTGGGTTTTAATATGGGTTAATATTTAATGATGGGTGTGGTGTATTCACTGCCGCAGGGGGCCACCCCCGGGGTAAAGGCATGATACAAATCGGCAGCGCGGCTTTCCAGCCGGGCAAATTGGGCGGCAGTTTGACCGGTGCTTTCCAGCTCGGCCAGAGAGGCCGAAAGCGGCAGCGTGCGGGTTAATTTTGCCCGGTTCAGAACTTCCGCCCCCTGCGAATTCATTCCTAAAATTCGCAGGTAAGGCGGCAAAGCCGCGGAAAGCCCAGCCGGGAGCCCCAGCATGGCGGCCAGTAAAACCCGGCGCAGCCGGGCGTGACTGTAGCGCTTGGTTTTGGCATCCCGCAGCAGGTCATCCAGGTTTTTGGCAGTGCGGCTGGCCCGGTACAGGCGGTGCTCCAGCCCTTCGCTAATATCGGGCAGAGCGCCAAAATCATTTTCCGTCATGGTGCGTAGATGGGCCAAGGCCGCCCGCTGCCACAGGGCGCGATCCAAAATAGCCCCTTGCTGTTCCGCCCGCCGTAATTGCTCCGCCATAGCGGGGGGCAGCAGGGCAGAAATATCCTCCCCGGCAAAATACCGCTGCCGCAGCAAAGAGGCCGAAGGGTAGTCCTCTGCGGGGGTGATACTATCGTGGGGGGCACCCTGCCGGGGCAGGGTAAGAGGGGTAATGGAGGAATTTACCCGCTGCAACGCCAATAAATACTCTACCCCCAGAATATTATTGGGGGAGGAAAGCAGTGCGGCGTTTTCGCCCAGCAGAGAGGCTACCGCGGCCTGCCGCGCCGCCGCAAAGGGCAGACCCGCTGCAAGATGCGGCGCCAGCGCAGCCGGGAGTTCGGGAGAATTTAAAACGGCGGCAACCGATTGCAGGGCGGCCAGATCACCACATTCGCTGCCAAAAACCAGTGTATCTACGCAGCCCAGGGCGGTAAGACTGGCCACAGCCCCATGGGCAAAATGCTCAGCGGTGGAAACGGCATAGGGCAGCGGCAGCTGCAGCACCAAATCGGCCCCGCATTGCAGCGCAGCGGTAACCCGATAGGGCCAGGGACAGAGGGCCGGTTCGCCCCGCTGCACAAAATGGCCGCTGACGATGGCAACAATGTGGGTGGCGCCCTGCTGGCGGGCAGCCTTTATGGGCAGCAAATGCCCCCGATGCAGGGGGTTCCATTCGGCTATAACAGCAGCAACCTGCATGGGCTTGCCCTCCTTTCCGGCAATCATTACTTCTCCACTTATAAAAATTTATGCATACTGATATCGCAAATAAGCAATAAATGTTTATGTAGAATTATTGACAAACTTCTTTAATTCCCATAATATTAAATAGATAAAAAAGTGTCAAGCCCCAATGGCTGTACCAAAGCCGGGAATAACAGCAAAGGAGACAAGTACACCGATGAACATTTTGGTAATCAACGCAGGCAGTTCCTCTCTCAAATATCAGCTGATCCGCATGGAAGATGAAGCAACGCTGTGCAAAGGCGTTTGCGAGCGTATCGGCATTGATGGGAAATACAGCTACAAGACCGCCGAGGGCTATAAAGTGGAAAAAGAAGCCGATCTTTTCACCCACAAGGATGCCTTTGGTGTCATTCTGCACGAAATGGTGGAAGGCGAAGGCCATGTCATCAATAGTGTAGCGGAAATTGCCGCAGTAGGCCACCGCGTTACCCATGGCGGCGCTAAATTCTCCCACTCGGTGCTGGTGGATGATGCCGCGATTGAGGCTATCAATGATATGCGGGATATCAGCCCGCTGCACAATCCGCCCCAGGCAGCAACCATCCGGGCCTGCCGCAGCGTATTTGGGGAAGAGCTGCCCATGGTAGCGGTATTTGATACGGCGTTCCATGCCACTATGCCGGCCAAAGCGTATACCTTTGCCATTCCTTATAAATATTACGAGGAGCATGGGGTGCGCCGTTATGGGTTCCATGGCACCAGCCATCGCTACATTAGCGGCCGGGTGGCAGAGCTGATGGGGGAGATGCCCCACCGCCTGATTACCTGCCATCTGGGCAATGGCAGCTCGGTAGCAGCCATTAAAGATGGCAAGGTAGTGGATACTTCGATGGGCTTTACGCCCCTGGATGGTCTGATGATGGGCACCCGCTGCGGCGGGATCGATCCCTCCATCGTGGGTTACATTGCCGGGCTGGAAAGCCTGCAGGAGAGCGAGGTTTCCCGGATTTTGAACAACGAATCCGGCCTGCTGGGGGTTTCCGGCGTTTCCAGCGATTGCCGCGATGTACAGGCGGCGGCCGAAGCCGGCAATGAGCGGGCCCAACTGGCGCTGGATATGCTGGAATATCAGCTGATAAAGCTGATTGGCGGTTATGCGGCGGCGCTGGGCGGCGTGGATGCCATTCTGTTTGCCGGCGGCATTGGAGAAAACGATATGGGCCTGCGGGCAAAGGTGCTGCGCGACCTGGCTTATCTGGGCGTGACTCCTGATCTGGAGGCCAACAACTGCCGCGGCGAGGAAGTACGCATTTCCGGCGCGGATAGCAAGGTACAGGTATGGGTAATCCCCACCAATGAAGAGATTATGATTGCGCGGGATACCGCAGAATTTGTGAAATAAGTTTCGGATAAACAAAAAGCGGCGCTGCTATCCTTAAAAGGACGGCAGCGCTGCTGCTTTGTGCAAAAATTGTGGATGGAAAATCAATGACCGCGTTCCCCGGCCGGTTCTTCTTCCCGGAACAGCAGCGAAATGCACCAGATGCCGGCCAGTGCCACCAAAGTGTAGATGATGCGGGCAACAATGCTGCCCTGCCCGCCGCAGATCCATGCAACGGTATCAAAGCGGAACAGTCCGACGCCGCCCCAGTTCAGCGCACCGATAATCACCAGCGCCAGAGAAATTTTATCCATAATCATAGGGAACGAAAACTCCTTTCTTTTTGCTCCGCAGGGAGCATTTGGTGATAGTCTGCCCGCCGAAGGGACGGCTTATACACCGGGGGACTGGCATTTGCCATGGCGAAGTGGTATAATAAAATAGAAAGCGGTGAAAAGAGGGGAACAAAATGATTTTTGATAGCCACACCCACAGCCATTTTTCGGCGGATAGCCAGGCAGAACCGCGGGCCATGGCAGAAGCGGCGCTGGAAAAGGGATTGGCGGGGCTGTGTGTGACCGATCATTACGATTGCGATGAGATCCCGGCTTTCTGTACGCTGGAAAATCTGCGGGGTGCGAAAGCGGCGCTGGCTCCCTTGCAGCAGGAATATGCCGGCCGGCTGGAAATCCTGCGTGGGGTGGAACTGGCACAGGGCGTGCTGTGCCCTAATGAGGCGCGGGAAGTGCTGGCACTAACCGACTACGATTATGTGCTGGGCAGCGTTCATGCAGGGCGCTGGCGGGAGGACTACTACTGGATGGACTATCGGAACCCGCCCCATCCGCTGCCGGTGCTGATGCAGGAATATTTTGAGAACTGCCTGGCGGTGGCCCGTTGGGATCAGGTGGATGCCATGGCTCATTTGGGCTATCTGAAGCGCTACGCCATCCGGGATGGCGTGACGCTGGACTATACCCCCTATGATGATCAAATCGATGCCATTCTGCACACACTGATAGAGACCGGCAAGGCGCTGGAAGTGAACACATCCGGGTTCCGTTATGGGCTGCCGGAGTGGCTCCCCGGCATTGAGATCTGGCGGCGATACCGCGTGATGGGCGGTGAACTGGTGACCATCGGCAGCGATGCCCACCGGCCGGAGGACATCGGTGCGGGGCATAAAGAAGCGCAGCGGATGCTGCGGGAACTGGGCTTTTCCCATTTCTTCTATTTCCGCGCGCGAAAACCGGTGGCGGTGAAACTGTAAATTATAAAAATGGGAGGAATATAAAATGGATGGAAAAATGATGACGGCTTTTACTATCTGGGCAATCGTTGGCTGTGTTCTTATTGGGATAGGGATAAGCGCTTTCTTTTCCAAAAAAGCGGTCGGCTTTTGGGCAAATGCAAAGGCTTTTCCCGTGGAAAACGTAAAGGCTTATAACTGTGCCACAGGCAAATTGTTCATTTTTTACGGCATAGGGTTTATTGCGCTGGGGCTGCCCCTATTGAGCGGAAACGGCCAAAGCTCGCCGTTTATTCTGCTTTCCGTACTGGGGGTAATGCTGGAAACGATTGTCGTCATGGCGGTTTACAGCACCCGCATAGAAAAGAAGTATAAAAGTGGACGCGGATAAAGCAGCAGAACACCGCAAAAACCGCATGAATACAGGCAAAAAGGCTTGACTTCCCGGTTGCATCTGTGCTATGATGTCATTACCTCTCGGAGAAGGGCCTTTTTTTCGTGTGCGTTTTTGGCCTTTTGGGCCGTTGCTTTTCCCACACGGAAGGGCGGCTGTAACACTTCTCGCCACAAAGAGGGAGGCAAAAGAAATCCGAAGTATAATAGGAGGTGCCGACTAAATGAGAGTCAAGATCACTCTGGCTTGTACCGAATGCAAGCAGCGCAACTACAACACCATGAAAAACAAGAAGAACGATCCCGACAGACTGGAAATGAACAAGTACTGCCGCTTCTGCCGCAAGCACACTGTTCACCGTGAAACCAAGTAATAAGGAGGAGTACAAAGATGGCTGAGACCGCTAAAAAGCCCAATATCTTTCAGCGTTGGGCACGCTCCTTCAAGGATATGCGCGGCGAGATGAAGAAGGTAGTATGGCCTACCAAAAAGCAGGTCATCAATAACACCCTCATCGTACTGGCAGTCGTCCTGATCTCCGCGATTGTTATCTGCGGACTGGATGCTCTGTTCTCGCTCGTTATCAAGCTGCTCCTCAAGGTCTGATCCGCCGCCGATGAGCTGCCAACGAATCAAACTATAATACCAAACGGGAGGGAACCATATGGCTGAAGAAGCAAAATGGTATGTGGTGCATACCTATTCCGGGTATGAAAATAAAGTAGCCGACAGCATCGTGAATGCGGTGGAAAATCGTCAGCTGCAGCACCTGATTACCGATGTAAAGATCCCGACCGAAATGGTGGTCGAGATTAAGGATGACGGCCAAAAGGTGGAAAAGGAGCAGAAGCTTTTCCCCAGCTATGTTTTTGTCAAGATGATTATGACAGATGACAGCTGGTATGTTGTCCGGAATATTCGCGGAGTAACGGGCTTTGTGGGCCCAGGCTCCAAACCGGTACCGCTGACGGAAGCGGAGATTGATCGCTTCCAGGTGGAAAACCGGCAGATCGAGACCAACTATGCCGTAGGCGACAGCGTAGAAGTCACCGGCGGCTATCTGGAAGGCTTTGTGGGCGTTGTGGATGCCATCGATACCGAAAAACAGATTACCCGCGTCACTGTTTCGATGATGGGAAAAGATGTAACGGTAGAGCTGGCCCTGAACGAAGTAAAGCCCCTGGAATAATAAAAGCAACACAAATAAAACCGCAGGCTCGTGCGTAAACGAGCCGATAGGCTTCGCTCCCAATCGAGCCGGGAACGCAGCCTGTGGGAGGAACCGTCCGCCAACAACTAAAACAGGACGGCCCGCTATCATTACCACATATTTGGAGGTGCAGAAACATGGCTCAGAAAGTAGTAGGCTATATCAAGCTGCAGATCCCTGCCGGCAAGGCAACCCCCGCGCCCCCCGTTGGTCCCGCACTGGGTCAGCATGGCGTAAACATTATGGCTTTCACCAAGGAATTCAATGAGCGCACCAAAAACGATGTCGGCCTCATTATCCCCGTTGCGATTACCGTATATGCAGACCGTACTTTTAGCTTTATTACCAAAACTCCCCCCGCGGCCGTCCTCATCAAGAAGGCCATCAACCTGGAGTCCGGCTCCGGCGTGCCCAATAAGACCAAAGTGGGCAAGATTACCCGTGAGCAGCTGCAGAAGATTGCTGAACTGAAGATGCCCGACCTGAACGCTGCCAATGTAGAAGCCGCCATCAGCATGATTGCCGGTACTGCCCGCAGCATGGGCGTAGAAGTAGAAGGCTAAACGCTTTCTTGTAACAGTGGGAGGAACCATTCCGCTAAACACCACATTATAGGAGGATAATATAAGCTATGAAGCATGGTAAGAAATATACAGACAGCAGAAAGCTGGTAGACAGCGCTAAGCTGTATGAGCCGGCAGAGGCGCTGGATCTCTGCGCCAAGACCGGCAAGGCGAAATTTGATGAAACCGTCGAAATCCACGTCCGCCTGGGCGTAGATAGCCGTCACGCTGACCAGCAGGTTCGCGGCGCTGTGGTACTGCCCAATGGTACCGGCAAGAGCGTTCGCGTTCTGTGCTTTGCCCGCGGCGATGCTGCCGAAGCAGCCAAGGCTGCCGGCGCTGAGTTTGTAGGCGCTGAGGACATGATGGAGAAGATCCAGAAAGAGAACTGGATGGACTTCGACGTTGTTATCGCTACCCCTGACATGATGGGTATCGTTGGTCGTCTGGGTAAGATCCTGGGTCCGCGTGGCCTGATGCCCAACCCCAAGGCTGGTACTGTTACCCCCGATGCTGGTCGCGCTGTGACCGAAGCAAAGGCTGGTAAGATTGAGTATCGTCTGGATAAGACCAACATCATCCACTGCCCCATCGGCAAGGTTTCCTTCGGCGCTCAGAAGCTGCAGGAGAACTTTGATACTCTGATGGACGCGATCGTAAAGGCCAAGCCCGCGGCTGCCAAGGGTCAGTACGTCCGTTCCTGCGTGGTTGCTACCACCATGGGCCCCGGCGTCAAGATCAATCCCGCCCGCTTTGTTGCTGTTACTACTGCGGAGAACTGATAAGCGAATGATAAAGCGGACTCTCCGGAGCCCGCTTTTCCTTTTTACGAAGAAAGGAGAACCCCTGTGAAAATCGCAAAGGAATTCAAAGATTTTATTTCCCGCGGCAATGTAATGGATATGGCGGTCGGCGTAATTGTTGGTGGCGCTTTTGGCAAGATCACCTCTTCGCTGGTCAACGATGTATTTATGCCGCTTCTGGGCTGGGTTATCGGGGATATTGACCTGACAGCCCTGAATATCACCCTTTCCCCGGCCATTATGGAGGGCGAGACGGTGGTAAAGGAAGCCGTGGTCATCGGCATTGGCAGCTTTTTGGCAACCATCATTGACTTTTTACTCATTGCACTGGTGGTGTTCCTGTTTGTCAAGGCAGTAAATACCGCCCGCAGCAAGCTGGAAAAGCCGGAAGAGGAAGCCCCTGCCGCGCCGCCGGAGCCTTCCAATGAGGAAAAGCTGCTGACCGAAATCCGGGATTTGTTGAAAAAATAAATAAAGCACCAAATAGAACGCTTTCCCGCATGGGGGCGTTCTTTTTTCAGCAATTTTGCAGAAGGAGAGAAAACAGCACAGAAAATTTTGGGGCCGGTGCAGTAAAATGCCAAAATATCCGCACTAATTAGGCAGAGGACAAAAAACGAAGCCAAGGAGGAAGCCCAATGAGAAAGCGAATACTGGCGGCGGCAGGAATTATATTGGCCATGATGCTGGTACTGGCCGGCTGCGGCAGCACCAATCGTGCAGCAAACGATAGTATTACAGATAACAAGTATTTTGCGCGGAATGAAAGCGATACAAGCAGCGCAGGACTGTTTGATGTGGATGATCCCATGTTCCCGGAGCCGGACCCTGATGTACGGGCGGAAAATGGCAGCGATACAGCGCTGCCTACCGATCGTAAACTTATCCAAACGGCACAGATGGAACTGGAAAGCCGGGATTACGCCAAAGCATTGGCCGCCCTGGAGCAGATGGTGGCCGATTGCGGTGGGTATATTGAAAGCCGGAACGAGCAGGGCGGCAGCCTGTACAGCAGCCGTTACAGTGCCCGGTATGCCAATATAACGGCCCGCATTCCGGCAGAGAAGCTGGAAACGGCAATGAGTACCGCCGGCGAGCTGTGCAATGTAGTAAGCCGCAGTACCGATGTAGCGGATGTGACCGAAAGCTATGCCGATACCGAAGCCCGGCTAAAAACCCTCCGTCTGCAGGAGGAGCGGCTGTTGGAGATCCTCTCCAAGGCAACGGATTTAAGTGATGTACTGGAACTGGAAAGCCGCCTGAGCGACGTGCGGTACCAGATTGAAGCCTACGAGGCGGCCCTGCGCAATTACGATAGCCTGGTAAGCTATTCCACGCTGCAGATTACCCTGCAGGAAGTGGTGGAATACAGCGTCATCAATGATCCGCCCCAAACACTGGGCCAGCGCCTTTCCGATGGCTTTGCGGATTCGATGCGGCTGGTGAAAAACAGCGCCGAAAATGTGCTGGTTTGGCTGGTAACTTATTTGCCGCTGGTTTTGCTGTGGGCGGTGATCATTGCCGCAGTGGTATGGCTGGTTTGGCGGGCGGCGCGCCGTGCAAAGAAAAACGGCAAGCAGTTGCCCCGGGGTAAGAAAGCAGAAAATGGGACAGAAACCGCACCGGCTGCAAGCGAGAAAAAGGAGGATGCCGAAAAATGAAAAGAGGAATGATTCTGTTGCTGGCCGGGCTGCTGGCGCTGAGTTTGACGGCCTGCCAGGAAAAAGAACCGCCCGTTTCCGGCGGCGACCTGATCGATGAGCCGGGCAAGGTGCGTATTTTTAAGGAGGAAGGGGACCAGGTCCATCCTTCCGGAGCGCGCTATGTGCAGATCGATGGGGAGCTGTATACCGATACCGGGGAGATCATTACCGTGGGACGCTGCGGTGTGATGGATGGAAAGATTACCAAGACGGTGGCGGAAACCGAACTGCCCGAGAAAAATAATTGCTCCAATTTTGGCACAGGTTATGGCTACCAGGTGGTTGGCCAGTACTGCATAGACGTATTGATTGGGGAAGACTGGTGCCGTTTCCAGCGGGAGCTGCCAAGCTGCAGCTATGCCGAGGAGTCCTCGGCACTAGGGCTGGCACTGGCGGCTGACCCAACGACAGCTGACATTCAATCCGATGGGTTTATCTGTACCGGAGAAAAAGCCGCGCCGGAGGTGGAAACAGCGATCCAGTTGGCAATGCAGGAATGCAGCGGCTACGAAGCGGAGGATGCCGCCTATGATGCTGCGGCAGAAATGTGGCGGATCCATATGACCGGCGAGAATCAAGAAGCTGTGGCATGGATCAATACGGATGGTATAACTCAACTAATCGTGTACAAAGTGGAAAACAAGTAAGCATATCGAATCATCCATAGCAAGACAACGAAGGAATATAACAAAATACAGTTTGTATAACAAGACTGCATAATACTGCCTGGAGATGAAATGAAACAGAATAAATTTCGAATTTGGATTGTGGCGTTGGCACTTCTCATAGGCTTGGCGGGCTGTGCCCCCAAAGATGCCGGCGTAGCGATTTTAATCGGATGGGACAAAAAAGAATTGCCCCAGGGGGAACTGCCCTGCCGCAGCTACTACGAAGGGGAAACCCTGATGGTGCCGCTGTGCGAAGTAGACGGGGCACTGGGATATTCCGCCGAGTGGGACAGCGAGAATAAAATAGCGGTCATCGATGATGGGTATATCCAGAAAGCGACGCTGACCGCGGGAAGCAGGACCGTCCTTTTTGAGGGACACCTGCAGGTCATTAATATGAGCCGCGAGGTGGAGCTGGCCGCTACTTTAACGGTGCAGGAGGGAATTCCTTATGCGCCGGCAGATTTTTTCACCGAATTCCTGAATGAGGTGGAATACGGGGAAGGAATAGTAACCATTGCCCCCAGCATGGTAAGCCTGGATGATATCGGGGACTTTTTTGCGGGGTGGCATTGAACCAAAACGGAATAGAACTGACGAAAAAGGAGGAGCAAACATGAAGAAAACGGCGATAATTTCGGCAATTTTAGCAGTGATTGGATTCATGGCGGTGTATGTGGCACTGTGCTACCTGGTGCCGGGCTGGCGGTTAAAGCTGCATGCCACCGCCTGGGTGTACTTTGCCGCCAGTCTGCGGCACATGGCTCTGCTAAAAGGCATTTTTGCTATGGCGGCAGGCCTGGTATTGGCAACGCTCCCCTTTTTGGGGATGCTGCGCGAACCACTGTCGGAGGAGTAACGCATAAAGCAAAAGGGCAGTCCCAGTGGAGGGGACTGCCCTTTTGTATTGCAGGGGAGTAGGCGAGAGAAGAAGAGGGGCCGGGCCTGCGGCCCGTACGAGAACAGTGCCAAGGAAAAGGAAACGGCCGCCTCTCCAAAGGCAGCCATTTTCTTTTGCAATTTTAGGTTTTTGGTGTGGTTAGGGTTGCTTTCAGTGCTTCAAAGCTGCATTCCGGCAGATGCAGGGCGCGGGAGGCATCGGGCAGCAGGGCTTCCGGCCGGTGGGCATCGCTGCAGGTAAGAATGTGGTATCTCTCGGTGTAGGCAGCATTTTTGCCTTGGAAAAAGAACTTTTCCGGTTCGGCCACCTCCACCGTTTGGAAACCCAGATAATCCGGTACTTCGCCCAAAGCGGCCAGGACACTCATGCTGTCGCGGTCGATGTGAGCCGGGTAACAAAATCCGCCGTATTGTGCCACAAAGGCGGGGGCGTCATCAATGGAAATGGAGGTGGCGTTGGAAAGGAGTTTTTCCAATCGGCCGGTTTCGTTGTCCTCGGCATCCATAAGCAGCTGGGCACCGAAAATTTCCTCCCGGTTTTTGATGGGCGGCAGAGCGGCGTAAATCTCCGCACCGGCCGCTTCGGCAGCCTCCGCGGTGGGGAACAGGCACACCATATGCAGTTCCTCCGCACAGGTCAGTTCTATCCCGGGGAGAACCAGTAAACCGGGAGCCAGAATGGAAGCGGCCTGCTGCACCGCCCGAACATTTCCGGCGGTATTATGGTCGCAGATGGCAATCATATCAAGTCCGGCCAAAGCGGCAAGCCCCGCCACAGTAGCGGGAGTCATGTCATTTTCCCCGCAGGGGGAAAGGCAGGTATGGATGTGAAGATCGTAGTAAAAGGGGTAGAGTTCCGCGGCGGCCGCCTCCTTATTTTATAGTAGGTGCAGGGCAGTAGAACGCGGCGCAGCCGGGCCGGCT
>DMMB01000071.1:27582-33055 GCA_003453215.1 Oscillospiraceae bacterium
CCGCGCCATCTCATTTATTATGGAGTACCCTATCCGCGCAAAGGGCCGCCTGGTAGCTGGGGAGCTCCACCGTGGCCAGGGCAATCTGTTCCGCCCGGGCGCGGGCCAGCATGGCTTCATCGGGGCGAATGCCCTCGGTAAGGACAATACAGGCCACATCGGCCATCAGGGCGGCAACAATGGTGTTCTGATTGGCCATAACGGTAAACCATATGCCATCGGCAGGGGCGCGGCCCATGACCATGCTCAACAGGTCACAGCAGTATACCCCGCCGGTAATTTCCCGTTCCCCGCAGCACAGCAGGGTAAAGCTGCAGGCGCGGCACAAGTCATTCGCTGTCATCTTCGTAGTCCTCCGTAGGGGTGGGATGAGAAAGCCCGGCAAGCGATTCCGCCAGATGCTCCAGCTTATCTTTCAGCAGGTAGATGCAGTCATCCTCGGTACGGTAGCCCTTTACAATGTCTTCCGCCAGGGCGTGACAGGTGGGGGAACCGCAGCTTCCGCAGTCCAGGCCGGGGAATTTCCGCTCGTAGGATTGTATTTCGGCAAACATCTCCAGCGCCTGGGTGGGGTCGTTGCTCAGCGCCATGACGTTCAATGGCTCGATTTTCTTGTTAAAAAAGACTTCTTCCGGCAGCCATTCGGGGGTGGGCCACTGGGTGCCTACGTGCGGCAGGTCGCGGGCCAGGCGCTTAATGCGCGCGGCGGCGGCATAGGGGTTTTCTACATTCATGACCCCGCCGACACAGCCGCCCGGGCAGGCGGAAAGCTCCATAAAGTCCAGCCGGGTAAATTGTTCGTCTTCTACTGCTTCCAGCAGTTTAATAACATTTTCAATGCCATCGGCGGCGATGTAGCGCCGCTGCCCGCTGCCGGTGGATTCGCCGCTGTTGGCTGCCCAGGAAAGACCAATGCGTCCCATATGCGAAAGGTGCACAAATTCTTCCGGCTGCATTTTTTTAATTTCCTGTATCAGCTGCGGGTAAATCCGGCTGATAGCAATGGCGGCGTCAATATTGCGGCTTTGGTTGCCCAACGGCACTTTAACAGCCGTTACCTTGGCCGGGCAGGGGGTAATAAAGGCAATGCCTATTTCCTCCGGCTTCAGGCCGGTCTTTTCCACGGCGGCGCGCCGGGCCATCACGGCCGCCAGTTCCACCGGGGGCTGCAGCGGCAGCAGATGATCCAGCAGATCGGGAAAGCGAACGCGGATCAGCCGCAAAACAGCAGGGCAGGCCGAAGAAATAAGAGGAATAGGTCCCTGGTAGGTGGCCATATATTCCATCGTCGATTGAGAAATCAGCTCGGCGGCCGCGCCAACCTCGTATACGTCGTCAAAGCCGATACGCTTGAGCGCCAGAATAATGCGCCCGGTATGATCCAGGTGCTTCACCTGGGCAAACAGTACCGGCGCCGGCAGCGCAATTTTATATTTAAAGCCATCCAGGGCTTCCATCCCATCGCTAAGGGCGCGTTTGGCATGGTGGGGGCAAACGCGGATGCATTCTCCGCAATCGATGCAGCGCTCCCCCAGAATACGTGCCTTGCCATCGCGTACCCGGATGGCCTCGGTGGGGCAGCGCTTAACGCAGTTGATGCACCCGCGGCACAGGTCTTTATTTAGCGTAACCGAGTGAAAATAGGTCTGGTGTTCCATGGTTTCCCTCGCTTTTTTTGTTGAACCGAATCAATGCAGGTTGATGCGCATGGTAATGGTCGTGCCAACGCCCAATACGGTATCGATCTGCATACTGTCGGTGTATTTTTTCATATTGGGCAGGCCCATGCCAGCCCCAAAGCCCTGGGCTCGGATCTCATCGCTGGCGGTACTCCAGCCCTCCTGCATGGCTTTTTCCACATCGGGAATGCCGGGGCCTTGATCGCGCAGCGCCAGGGTAACGCCGTGGTCGTCAACCTCAGCGTCAATTTCGCCGCCATTGGCGTGGATGACCATGTTGATCTCGCCCTCGTACATGGAAATGGCCACGCGGCGAATGGCCTCGCTGGGGTAGCCCAACTGGCGCAGAATCCCCTTGAGATGACCGCTGGCCTCCCCGGCATGAATAAAGTCATCCCCCGGGATGGTGTAGTGATATTGTAGTGTCATGAGGATTTATACCCCCTGCAGGCCGGCGCGGTACAGCAATCCGCAGGCCGCAAACATACCATACTCGGTACTCAGCACTGCGATGTCCTTTTCTTCGGCCAGGGCCAGCACCTCAGGGGAGGGGACCTTGCCGCGCACAAATACAATACAGTGCATATCCAGCATCTCCGCAGTGCGGATCACCTGCTGATTGAGCAGCCCGGTAAGCAGCAGCGATTGCCCTTGGCCGTAGGCCAGCACATCACTCATCATATCACCGGCAAAGGCACTGGAAAAATCGTGAGGATTGGTGGGAGATCCGCACAGCAAACGCGCTTCCAGCAGGGTAATCAACTCGTTCATCATCATGGAAAAAATCAGTCCTTTCGGCAAAACGGGAAGGCCCCGTTGTCTTCTTTTTTTATTATAACAGCCCAAGTTCCCGGGCGCAATGGAAAGCCACTGGTGTGCCAAGGAAATTTGCAGCGGCTTTTTGGGCGTTTAATGCGGTTATCACAATCTATTCACGCAATATTTGTGCCATTTCACGAATAAAAAATCTTGCCAACCCACGAAAAACAGGCTATCATATAGTCACTGTCTAAATACTTGTAATATGACTGCAATAAAAAATGAAAATAGTTTATCAGGAGGATAAAATGGTACTGGAAAAACTGATTGGCCTGCTGTGCGAGCAGCTGGATATTGAACCCGACGAGGTAAATGAAAATACGGATATCATCAATGATCTGGGCGCAGATTCTCTGGATGTAGTGGATCTGGTAATGACCCTGGAAGATGAATTTGATATTGAGATCCCCGATGAGGATATCGAAGGAATCCGCACTGTCGGTGAACTGGCCCGCTATCTGGAAGAGCACATCGACGGCTGATCGAGCAGCAGAGGGCAAGGAACGGCAGCCACACCGGCGTGGGGCGGCTGCCGCCTTTGTTTTTGCCCTAAAAACTGCATTTTAGGGCTTGACTTTGCTGCAGGCTGATGGTATAGTAATATAGTCGCAGCGGATACGCTGGTGTAGCTCAGCCGGTAGAGCAGCTGATTTGTAATCAGCAGGTCGGGGGTTCGAATCCGTCCACCAGCTCCAACGCAATTGAATATGGGGGAATTCCAGAGTGGCCAAATGGGACAGACTGTAAATCTGCTGGCAATGCCTTCGGTGGTTCGAATCCACCTTCCCCCACCAAAACAACCTGAACGATTTGTTCAGGTTGTTTGTTCTATCTTAGGGTTTTGCGCGGTTTTGCTCTGAAATAGTGATGAGGGCGTTGATGCTCCAAGGCTATGAAATGATTGCTGATTCATAGGTGGTGCAGTCTCCAAAGTGCTCAAAAAGTGACGGCAGTTAATTTGACTTCACGTGCACGTAAAAGCCTCAAAAATGTCTCTGACCCAAACCGTGACCCAAATGCGGATAGGAGCGAAAAGCACCGGACAGTTTTTGCCCGGCGCTTTCTGCGTTTGAGTGGGTTCTTTTTATCCGATTCCAGTTTGTGCTGACATGAATCCGCCAATTTTTCTTGCCGCATCTGCCTGCATATCTCTTGTGGCGTGACAGTAGGTGTTCAGCGTGAAGCCCGCCGAGTAGTGCCCAAGCATACATGAGAGCGTCTTGACATCTGCCCCGCTTTGCAGGGCGTATGTCGCGAAGCTATGTCTCAAGTCATGAAAACGTAGGTGCTCGATGCCCGCGTCATTCAAAATTTTCTCGTGCAGCTTTACTATCGAATCCGGATGGTACATGCCGCCAGTCCTTGGAGACGGGAACATATAGATGTTCAGCGGATGCTTTGCGTGCTCTTCCTTGAGCAGCTCAACCGTTTCTTGCGGTAACGATATGAGTCTTACGGACGTTGCCGTCTTTGGCTGAGTAATTTTCAGCTCACCGTCACGGGAGCTCACGAGCTGCTTCGTTACCGAGAGTGTGCAGTTCTCGGCATCAAGGTCGCTCCACAGCAGCGCCGCGATCTCACCTTTGCGCAGTCCGCTCGTCAGCTCAAGATAGAACAGAGGGAGGATACCTCGCGCGCTGGCAGCTTTCAAGTATGCTTTTACTTGCTCCGGTGGGAGTATCTTCATTTCCTTCTTGTCTATCTTCGGCACGATCACATCGTCTGCCGGGTTGCGTACTAACAGCCGTTCCTTGACCGCGCGGTTAAGACAATTATGAAGCATCACATGAACGCCGTGAACATATGTACCTGAGAGCCCCGGATTTTTCTCTTTCTGCGATACGCGCTCTCTGCCGTGGTCGAGCAGATCATTATACATTTTCTGTATCTGTCTGCCGGTCAGCTTGTTAAGCTTTATGTCGCCGAGACACGGGACGATGTGTTTTGTAATATACCTGTTGTAGTAATCCGCAGTGCGCTCACGTATGTTCGGCTTCGCATATACCTCAAACCACAGTGCAGCCCATTCTGCGACCGTGTAGGACCCGCTTTTTGAGACGTCCAGAACTTTGGCTTCTTCAATTTTCTCTTTCAGCTTCTCCTTGACCTCCGCCTGGGTTTTGCCGAGGACGTTTTTCATTTTGACCTTGCCGTTTTCACCGTAGCCGACGGTGTAGCGCCCCTCCCAGCGGCCATCGCTGCGCTTGCGGATGCTGCCCTCGCCGTTTGCTCTTTTCTTTGCCATGTTGTCACCTCTTTCGCAGCAAACACAAATACCACAATTCCCCCAAAATAGCTATAGAAACTTTTCGGAGCTTTTTCTTTGTATATTGCGGCGCAGTTTTTAAGCATTGGTGTTCGCGTTTATCCAGCCTATAAACTTTTCTTTCGGTACGACGATGCGGGAGCCGATACGCAGCGAAGGGAAGCCATCACTGCGCACAAGTTCATACGCACCTGCGCGGGATATGCCGAGGACGGATGCCACATCCGGTACGGACAGCATCAGCGGCAGGTCGTCGTAGTTCGTATATTTTGTTTTGTTCAAATGTGTTCCTCCTAATATGACTGTGTAGGATAGTTCGCAGGATCTTCGTGATCGTTCTCGCGGTGACCGAGCGCAATCTTCCACTCCTGCAATTCTTTGCGGCGTTTTCTGTCGAGCTGCAAGCCACGATAACCAGAAGCACCGACGTTATCCCGAAAGATATTTCCCATGTGGTGCAGCATGCGAATCATACAGGCAGAGACGGATTCGGGTGGCAGGGAACGGCGTTCCGGTGTTGGTGGAGCGCTTTCAAGTGTAGTCTGTTGCAGCTCGTTGCATACAACGCCCTCATCCTGCTGCTCAATCATCTGCACTACTTCACGTATGACCATATTACGCACGGGTTTGAACTCTTTCTGCTGAGAGAGCGGCACACGTGCGGGATTCGCTTTCGAGTAAAAACTGAATGTGCGATTTATGAATTTGC
>DMMB01000034.1:0-10093 GCA_003453215.1 Oscillospiraceae bacterium
GGATACGAATATTGATTTTCTGCTGTCGCAGAAAATCAAATCCGTACTGCGCACAGATGCGCTCCAAAGGTAGCTGCTGGCGCATCTGCCCCCACTCCCCGACCCCCTCCCCCGAGGGCGGGGGAGGGGATTTCTGTCCTACTTTCTGCTCGTTTTATTTTTCGCGCTTGGCCAGTGCAGATTGCGAGGCCGATTTCTCGGAAAATCACCGTTCCGCACCCACTCACCGCGACCCATTCTATTGTACATTCACCGCAGGCGTATTTTTACTTCCTGCGGTAACGATATCCCAAATTTTAAACTCTGCTAAGGAGGTGCTTTTTATGGCACTGAGAAATATTGTGACGGAAAAAGAAGCCCGGCTGCGCAAGGTAAGCCGCCTGGTGGAAAAATTTGATGAACGGCTGTGGACACTGCTGGACGACATGGCCGATACCATGTACGAGGCCGATGGCGTTGGCATAGCCGGCGTGCAGGTGGGCGTGCTGCGCCGCGTCTTTGTGGTGGATATTGGCGAGGGATTGATCGAATTTGTAAACCCCACCATTACCGCCCAAAGCGGCGAGCAGGACGGCATGGAGGGCTGCCTTTCTTCCCCCGGAGAATTTGGCCTGGTGGTGCGCCCCGAAAAGGTGACCATCGAAGCCTTTGACCGGCATGGCGAACCCTTTACGCTGGAGGCGGAGGGCTTTTTGGCCCGCGCCATCTGCCACGAAAACGACCATCTGGACGGCCGCATTTTCAAAGATATTACCCACCATATGCTCTCCGAAGAGGAGCTGCGCCGGTTGGATGAGGAGTGAGCAAACCGATGAGAATTGTATTTATGGGAACCCCGGATTTTGCAGTGCCCTGCCTGCAGCGAATTCTGGAGGACGGGCATGAGGTTCCGGCGGTTTTTACCCAGCCGGATAAGCCGGTGGGCCGCCACGCGGTGCTGACGCCGCCGCCGGTGAAGCAGCTGGCCATGGAACGGGGCATTCCGGTGTATCAGCCCACCAAAATGCGGGATGGCACCGTAGCGGCCCAGCTAAAGGAGCTGGCCCCGGATTGCCTGGTGGTGGTGGCCTATGGCCGCATTCTGCCGCAGGCGATCCTGGATGTGCCGCCCAAAGGCTGCATCAATATTCATGGCTCCCTGCTGCCCAAATACCGGGGAGCGGCGCCCATTCAGTGGAGCGTCGTCAACGGGGAAACTGTGACCGGTGTGACCAGTATGTTTATGGATGCCGGCATGGATACCGGCGATATGATTGATACCATTACTACCCCCATTGGGGAAAATGAGACGGCCGGCGAGCTTTTTGAGCGGCTGGCGCCGCTGGGTGCCGAGCTGCTGAGCCGCACGCTGAAAGCCCTGGAAGCGGGAACGGCGCAGCGTACCCCGCAAAACCACGCCGAGGCCACCATGGCCCCGATGCTGGAAAAGGCAATGGGCAAGCTGGATTTTACCCGCACCGCCCAGGAACTGCACAACCAGATCCGCGGCATGAACCCCTGGCCGGGCTGCCACTGCAAAGCGAGCGGCAAGACCCTGAAAATCCACGAAACGCGGGTGGGAACCGGCCACGGCAAACCCGGAGAACTGATTGCCGCCGACCCGGTGACGGTAGCCTGCGGGCAGGGGGCCCTGCAGCTGGTTACGGTGCAGCCGGAGGGCAAGCCCCGCATGGCCGCTGCCGATTGGCTGCGAGGGGCCAGATTGCAAAAGGGCGAAATGCTGGAATAAAGCGGGGGCCGGGCCTGCGATGGGTCCGGAAAGGCCCCGCGAAAAGCCTCAATGAATTCTTAACCACAATTTACTTTTTCTTCATAATTTGGGAATGGGCGGGACAAAATATTCCGATAGAATAGAAGCTGAGATATTCTGTGCCCCGGGGCACAGCCCAAAATACAAGGAGGACCTTTACCATGCCGATGGGCTACTACTATGGCTACGACTATACCTGGTACGTGCTGGTGCTGCCGGCATTTCTGCTGGCACTGTGGGCGCAGTTCCGGGTAAAATCGACCTACAATAAATACTCCAAGATACGCAGCGTCCGGGGCCGTACCGCCGCGGAGGTTGCCCGGCAGATTTTGAACGACCATGGCCTGAGCTATGTACAGGTGGACCAGATTGGCGGGGAGCTGACCGATAACTACGATCCCCGCACGAATATCGTCCACCTTTCGCAGGGGGTGTACAACAGTACCTCCATTGCCGCCATTGGCGTGGCGGCGCACGAATGCGGCCATGCGGTGCAGCATGCCGAAGAATACGGCCCGCTGAAGCTGCGCAGCGCCATTATTCCCATCACCAATATCGGTTCTTCGCTTTCCATTCCCATCTTTTTTATTGGGCTGCTGTTTAATTATACCCTGCTGATGAACATCGGCATTCTGCTGTTTGGCCTGGTGGCGCTGTTCCAGCTGGTTACCCTGCCGGTGGAATTTAATGCAAGCCACCGGGCGCTGGCCACCATAGAAGAACGAGCCCTGCTGACCGAAGAGGAGGCCTGGGGCGCCAAAAAAGTGCTT
This sequence comes from Oscillospiraceae bacterium, assembly GCA_003453215.1. Classification (GTDB taxonomy): domain Bacteria; phylum Bacillota; class Clostridia; order Oscillospirales; family Ruminococcaceae; genus Angelakisella. The sequence continues at coordinate 2,521 of DMMB01000034.1, forward strand.
ACTGCTGCGGCGCTGACTTATGTGGCGGCACTGGCCTCTTCTCTGGCACAGTTGCTGCGGCTCATTGTCATCAGCCGCGGCAACAACCGCCGGAACTGACGCCATGGCCGATGCAAGAATGACAGCTCTGCGGGGACTTTCCGAAGTCTTTGGGCAGGGGGGATACTCCAACCTGGTGCTGGAAAACCTGATGCGGAAACAGGAACTTTCCGGGCAGGAGCGGGCCTTCTGCACCGCGCTATTTTACGGCGTGGTGGAACGGCGGATCACGTTGGATTGGGTGCTGGGACGGTATTCCCGTCAGCCGGTGGAAAAGCTTTCTCCGGCGGTGCGGGATATTCTGCGGATGGCGGTGTATCAGCTGCTGTATATGCCCTCGGTGCCGGAAAGCGCTGCGGTGAATGAGGCGGTGAAAGAGACCCGCGCAATGCGCGTTTCTTCCGCCAGCGGCTACGTGAACGGGGTGCTGCGGGCCTTCCTGCGGGATGGCAAAAAAATTGCGTTGCCGCGCGATCCGCTTGCTGCGCTTTCGGTTCAGTATTCGGTGCCCAAGGCGCTGATTACGCTGTGGCAGCAAAGCTACGGGGAAGAAAAGACCGGCGCTATTCTGGCAGGCAGCGAAAGTCTGGCCCCGCTTTTTATCCGGGTAAATTCCCAAAAGACCACCGCCGAAAAGCTGATAGAAACGCTGGCGAAAGAAAATATCACCGCCACAAAGACTCCGGTGGGAAATGCCCTGCGGCTGGAGAGTGCCGGTGATGTAACCCGATTGACGGCCTTCCGGGAGGGACTGTTCCACGTGCAGGATCTTTCCAGCCAAAAATGCGCTGCCGCGCTGGAGGTGCAGCCCGGCCAGCGGGTGCTGGATGTTTGTTCGGCCCCCGGAGGAAAGACCTTTACCCTGGCGGAAAGAATGGGCGATACCGGTTCGCTGCTGGCGATGGATCTTTACCCTCACCGGCTGAAGCTGGTGGAGGAGGGCGCGGCCCGTTTGGGGCTTCGCTGCATCCGGACAAAGGCGAACGATGCCCAAATTTACGATAAATCCTTGGGAGTATTTGACCGTATCCTGTGTGATGTGGTATGCTCCGGTTATGGGGTCATTCGGCGCAAGCCGGAGATCCGCTATAAAGACCCTGCGGAGGGGGCGGCCCTGCCCCAAACGCAGCGGACCATTCTCGAAACATCGGCGCGGTACCTGGCGCCCGGCGGACGGCTGGTGTATAGTACCTGCACCTTAAATCCCGCCGAAAACGAGGATGTGGTGAATGCCTTTTTGCAGGAGAACCGGGCGTTTGCGCTCTGCAGCGAACCGGTGACCTGCCTGCCGGAGAAAACCGGCGGGGATGGGTTTTTCTATGCGGTGATGGAGCGCAGCACTTGACCGTCTGATGGCGTCGCGGAATCTTTTACAAAGGCATAACCTGTACGGTCACCGCCGGGGTGGCACTTTTGCACCCGACGATCGCCCGGATTTTAGGGCGCAGCCCTAAATGACTTTTGCCTACTTTTCTTCACAGAAAAGTAGTACCCCGCCGCAGGCGAAAAAATACAAATGAAAGGAGCCAAACGAGCATGGAAAAAATCGATATTTCCTCCCTGACGCTGCCGCGGCTGACCGAATGGGTTACCGGCACGCTGGGAGAACCCAAATTCCGCGCCGGACAGATTTACCGGTGGATCCATCAAAAGCGGGTTGGCTCCTTTGCCGAAATGACCAATCTTTCCGCGGCACTGCGGCAGAAGCTGGAGGAAACGGCCTTTTTGACGGTGCTTACTACCCGGCGGCGGCTGGAAAGCAAGCTGGATGAAACCGTGAAGCTGCTGCTGGAACTGCCCGACCAGAACTGCGTGGAAGCGGTGCTGATGCGATACGAGCATGGCCTGAGTCTCTGCATTTCCACCCAGGTGGGCTGCCGCATGGGGTGCAGGTTCTGCGCCTCCACGCTGGGCGGCCTGGTGCGCTGCCTTACCCCGGCCGAAATGCTGGGCGAGGTATACGAAGCGGAGCGGCAGGCCGGGGAGCCGATTTCCTCGCTGGTGCTGATGGGAATTGGCGAGCCACTGGATAACTATGATAATGTGCTGGATTTTTTGACGATACTATCTTCGCCGGAGGGCAGAAACCTGAGTCTGCGCCATGTTTCGCTTTCCACCTGCGGTCTGTGTGACCGCATTGACCAGCTGGCGGAACTGGGGCTGGGGCTGACCCTTTCCATTTCGCTGCACGCGGCCGATGATGTGACCCGCAGCGGCATTATGCCGGTGAATAAGCAGTACAACATTGCCCGGCTGATGCAAAGCTGCAAAAATTACTTTGCCAAGACCGGCCGGCGCATCAGCTATGAATACGCCCTTATTGCCGGGGTGAACGACAGCCCGGCCCATGCCGAAGCGCTGGCAAGGCTTCTGGGCGGGCAGAATTGCCATGTTAATCTTATCCCGGTGAACCCGGTGGCGGAACGCGGCACCAAACGGCCGGATAAATCAGCGGTGCAGCGCTTTGCGGCGCGGCTGGGGGCGCTGGGACTGAATGCCACCGTCCGGCGGGAGCTGGGCAGTGATATTGCAGCGGCCTGCGGGCAGCTGCGGCGGGCAGAAGCCGGCAAGACCGGGGACGGCTGCGCATGACCGAAAAGCGCCGGGGAGCGGCCACCCGATAAGGGCCGCGAGACGGCGCGGAGCCTGCGGGGGTGCTGGAAACAGCCCCTCTGCAAAGACCGGGCGGGAATAAAGCCCGGATAGACAGAAAACTTCCCGAGGAGGGGAAAGAAAGATGCTGCATATCTACGGAGCGACCGACCGCGGAATGGTGCGGGAAGCCAATGAGGACCGCTTTGCCGGCGAAGTATTTGACCGGGGGAGCGGCTATGCCGTTGTGTGCGACGGCATGGGCGGAGAAGCCGGAGGCGGAATAGCGGCCGGAATAGCGGCCGAAGAGGTGCGCCGCATGATAGAAAGCAGCCTGCGGCCCCACATGGAGGAGCGCAGCCTGCGGCTGCTGCTGGAAACGGCCATCGATGGCGCCAACCGGGCGGTTTATACCCGCAGCCAGCAAAGCGGCGGAGCCCTGAACGGGATGGGCAGTACGCTGTGTGCTGCAGTGATTTGTGATAAAATAGCACTGGTAGCCAATGTGGGCGACAGCCGCTGCTACCTGCTGCGGCAGGGGCAGCTGGCCCAGGTGACGGAGGACCACACCGCAGTGGCCATGCTGCTGCGGCAAGGCCTGCTAAGCCCGGAGGAAGCGGCCCGGCACCCCGACCGGCACGCCATTACCCGGGCCATAGGGGTGGAACCGGCAGTGCAGCCGGATTATACCACGATAGACCTGGCGCCGGGCGACGCCCTGCTATTATGCAGCGACGGCCTATACAATACCCTGCCGCCCGGAGAACTGGCCGGCACCCTGCAGGAAATTCTGCGGGGCGGGGATATTCATACATTGATAGCGAAAGCCAATGCTGCCGGCGGGCCGGATAACATTACCGCCGTACTGATCCACAACCGCTGAGAGGAGAACGAAACACATGGAAAATATACTGGGAACGAAGCTGGCAGACCGCTACCTCATAGAAGAACTGGTGGGAGTAGGCGGCATGTGCAATGTCTACCGGGCCTTTGATGCCGAAGCGCTGCGGACGGTGGCGGTAAAGATGCTGCGGGATGAATATGCTGCCGATGAGGAATATCTGCGGCGGTTCCGCAATGAAAGCCGCGCCATCAATGCGCTTTCTCACCCCAATATCGTCAAGATTTATGATGTGGTGCTGGATGTCCCCAACCCTTACTTGGTGATGGAGTATGTCAGCGGCATTACACTGAAAGAATATATTGAGCAGAAAAAGCCCATTCCCGGCAAAACAGCCGCCAACATTGCGGGGCTGGTGCTGACTGCCCTGCAGTGTGCCCATGAAAACGGCATTGTGCACCGGGATGTAAAGCCGCAGAACATCATGGTGACGGAAAAGGGCGAAGTAAAGGTAATGGACTTTGGCATTGCGCGCTTTGCCATGAGCCAGAGCCGCACCATTGATGGCAATGCCATCGGTTCGGTTCACTACATCAGCCCGGAACAGGCCCTGGGCGGGGCGGTGGATCAGCGCACCGATATTTATTCGGTGGGCGTTATCCTCTTTGAGATGCTGAGCGGCAAGCTGCCTTTTGATGGAGAATCGCCCATCAGTGTGGCGCTGCAGCAGGTGGAGCAGAACCCCAAGGCCCTGCGGAGCCTGAACCCCAATGTACCGGTCGGCTTGGAACAGATTACCCTGCACGCCATGGCGAAGGACCCCGACAGCCGTTACCAGAACTGCGGGGAGATGATTGCCGACCTGCGGAAATGGCTGGCCGACCCCAAAACGACCTTCCCGGCCTATGCGGCAAAGGCAGCCAAACCGGTAAAAAAGGCCGGAGAGAACCATGGTATTGTGCCAAAGAAGCAGGGAACCATGGCTCCCCAAAAGGCAGCGAAGTCCGGAAAGAGCAGTGGAAAGAAAAAGCTGCGCGACCGGCTGACCACCCCGCTTTCCAAGCTATTTGCGGTGACCTGCGGTGTGGTGGTTGCCTCCCTGTTGTTTGTGCTGGTGATGTTCCAGGTGTACCAGCCCTTTAAATCGGTGGAGGACATTACCCTGCCGAACCTGGTGGGGGTGGACTATACGGCCGCTTCCGCGAACGGGGCCTACCCCGGGGTAAAGATTAAGCTGGAGAGCGAAGACTACAATGCGGAATACGAAGCCGGGCAGATCTACCGGCAGAGCCCCAATGCCGGCACCAGTGTAAAGAAGGGCAGCACCGTGCAGGTGTGGGTCAGCGCCGGCAATAAGATGGTGACCATCCCGACCTTTACCAACCAGGAGGCGACGGCGGTTTATGCCAAGCTGGTAAGCCTGGGCCTGAAATATTCCACCACCGAAATTGCCAGCGATACCATTACCGAAGGCAGTGTGGTGCGGACCAGCCCCGAGGCCGGACAGAGCGTAGCGGCCGGCAGCACCGTGGTGGTGTATATCAGCGTGGGCAGCGATAAGGAAAAGGTGCAGGTGCCGGAGGTGCTGGGCTACCCCGAAGAGAGCGCGGTGCAGCTGCTGCGGGACGCTCAATTTGATGTGACCGTAACCTACCAGTTGACCGATTACCAATACGATGGCCTGGTTATGAGCCAGACGCCGGCTTCTCCCAGCATGGTGCCCATTGGCAGCAAGATTACCCTGGTAGTGGGAACGGTGGATGACGCCAATGTGGAGGGCGAAACCACAGTGACTCTGCAGACGACACCGCCCGATATGCCCGGAACGGTGAATGTAACGGCGGTTCTGAACGGGACGACCGTTTACAGCGAGATGATTGAGCCGCGCAATACCCGCCTGATTTCCATTGCGCTGAAGGGCAGCGGCACCTGCATGGTGGATGTGCTCATCGACGGCGTGGTGTACAAGAGCGCATCGGTGGATTTTGAAACGGGACAATATTACTGGACGGCTGACTATTCTTCGGCCTTTGGTGAATAAATGGAGGGACTGATTTTACGCTCGCTGGGCGGTTTTTATACCGTCATCAGCGAGGACGGAACCCGAACCGAGTGCCGGGGACGCGGCATTTTCCGGAAAGACGCCACCACTCTGCTGGTGGGGGACCGATGCCAATGGGAACCGACTGAACCGGGCTGCGGGAGTATCACAGCCATAGAACCGAGAAAGAATACCCTGCAGCGGCCGCCGGTGGCCAACCTGGATCGGCTGGCGATGGTGATTTCGCTGGCTGACCCGGCCCCCAATGCCCTGGTCATTGACCAGCTGACGGCGATTGCGGCGCGGCGGGGGATTCCGGTGGTGATGATCCTGACCAAGCCCGATTTGGCGGATCCTGCTCCCTGGGTGGAGATTTACCGCAAGGCGGGCTACCCCACCGCAGTGGTGAATAACCGAACCGGCGAAGGACTGGAAGCGGCGGCCGAACTGTTGAAGGGCGGGATTACAGCCTTTTGCGGCAACAGCGGCGCCGGGAAAAGCAGCCTGATGAACGGGCTGTACCCGGAACTGAACCTGGCAACGGGGGAGATCAGCAAAAAGCTGGGACGCGGGCGGCATACCACCCGTCATGTAGAGCTTTTTCCCGATGGGCATGGCGGTTGGCTGTGCGATACCCCGGGATTTTCGGCACTGGAATTTGCCCGGAGCGAACCGATGCCGGCAGCGGAACTGGCCGAGTGCTTCCCCGAGATGGCAAAATACAAGGACCACTGCCGCTACACCGGCTGCAGCCACCGCACTGAGCAGGGCTGCGCAGTGCTGGAGGCAGTGCGGGGGGGAGAAATCCCTGAAAGCCGGCACCGCAGCTATGTGGCGATCTATAACGAACTGAAAGAACTGAAGGAATGGGAACTGGCCAAAATGGGCCGTACCCAGGGAGGAACATAAAATGCAGGAAAAAGACCTGCTGCAGAAAGCAATGCAGCAAAAAAACATGATGGTGCTGTACCGGGATAATCTGGTGGCGCCGGAATATGCCGGGGTGCCGGTGGCAGTGGAAAACGAACTGGTGGTGCTGCAGAGGCAGACGAACTTTGTGCTGGACGGCTACTGCGCGGTGCGAACCGGCGATATTACCGAAGCGGAGCAGATGGACGATGTGCCATTCCTGAAAAAGGTGATGACGGCGGAAAAGCTGTATGATGCGGTAAAGGCGCCGGGCTTTGTCTGCCGCAGCTGGAAAGAGCTGTTGGAGGGCATTATGGCCCGCTACGCCGGCTGGGCTGCGGTGGAATGCGAAGGAAACCCGGAGGAATCGCTGTATTTCCTGGGGCGGGTGCAGAAGGTGGATAGCCGGTACCTGACCATGAAGCGGGTGGATGCGCTGGGGAACTGGCTTTCGGATCCGCTGGTGCTGCCGCTGGATGATGTGACGCTCATTTCTTTTGGCGATCGGTATTTGGAAATTTTCCAGAAATACTGCAAGTGAGGCGGTGCGGCGGTTTTCCTCAAGCCGCCGTAAAATAAAGCTCTATTTCGTAAAATAGAATTATAATTATACAAATTATATATATTATGGAGGGAATGAGTATGAAGAAGTATACCAAGGAGCTGGGACCTGGGTGGATTACGCTGGTGGAAAATGACGACTATGCGCTCAGCCGGGTCATCTTTGGCGATGGGCTGGAGGTGGACTGCGATGAGGAGGAGACCCCGCTGCTGAAGAAGGGATTCCAGCAGATTCTGGAATACTGGACCGGGCACCGGGTGATCTTTACGCTGCCGCTGGCCCCCGGCGGGAGCGACTTTGAGCGGGAAGTGTGGGAAACGGTGATCCGGATCCCGTACGGAGAGCATTTTACCACGCCGACGCTGCTGGCGGCGCTTTCTCTGGAGGACACTGAGGAGAACCGCGCGCGGGTCATCAAGGCGGTGGATGACTGCCCCATTCCGATCTTTATCCCGACGCACCGGGTGGGCGACCCCGAAGCCGAAAGCGACGAGGAATATCATTATCCCGGCGGGGAAGATGTAAAGGGTGCTCTGATGGCGTTGGAGCATCCGCTGGACTAAAAAAAGATGGGTAGGAGGGCGGCCGC
>DMMB01000034.1:10339-14422 GCA_003453215.1 Oscillospiraceae bacterium
ATGCGGAGCATCGGGGCCTGCGGCCGAACCGAAACCCTGCAGAAATGGGAAAAGAGGCACCCACAGCGGATGCCTCTTTTTTTGCGTATTTATTGATGGGGTAAATGGAAATCAGGCGCGGCGGGTCTTTTTGATAACCGGCACCAGCGCGCCAATAACAACGGCGGCAAGGACGATTTCCAGAAGGCCCTGCAGGCCGACAAAAGCAAGGATGAAAGCAAATACATTGGTGGTGCCATAGTACTGCGCAATGCCCTGCAGATAGTCGCTGGAGTAGAAGAACAGAACCAGAGTGCCCATAAACATGGCGGTGTGGCAGAGGGTAGACAGGGCGCCGGTGATAGTGCCGCTCCATTTGCCGGTGAGGCGATCGAAGCCGCGATAAAGGTAGGCGGCAACGAGACCCAGCAGGATACGGGGGATGACGCAGACGATAAAGGTGCCGGCGGGATTGATGCTGAACAGGGTGGTGCCGAAAGTACTTAGGCCAAAGCACTGAAAGAAGCTGGTGAGACCGAACACGGCGCCCAGCACCATGCCACCGACAGGACCGGTAAGCGCAGCACCGAGAATAACGGGGATGTGCAGCAGTGTGATCTCCAGGCCCAGGGTTTTGATGTAGCCGAGGGGGGTGAAGGTCATCACCAGGATGATGGCGGTGAGAATGCCGAGGGTGGTAAGGGTACGGGTGCGGTTGGTGGAACTTGACATGATAATCCTCCTTGCTGCTATTCCTTTGCCGGGTACGGCGGCGCGCGGGACGCTTACTGGCTGCGGCGGGTGGCGTTCCCTTATGGGATACGCCCCGTGGCAAAAGCGCGGTGGCGGGGCCTGCGGCAGATGGGATACAGCGCAAAATTTTAGGAAGCGTCTCCGCTGCCGGTGCGGTAGGGGAGGGCTTCCGCGACATATCATAACAGATAGGGGGGTAAAATGCAAGGGGCAAATGGGGCAAAATGGGCGGGCTGCGCCCCGATCCTCCGCTCTGCACAAACGATCAAAAGAAAGCAAAACTCCCACCCCAAAAGGGTGGGAGCATGGTGCGTGCTTTATGAGCGCTGCTTGGGTGGGGTATTGCGGCGGTAGATGGAAAGCAGACCATCCAGCAGCAGGTCCTTATCCAGGATAATATCGCTTTTGCAGTGCGGAACAATGGTAGAAGCAAGCCCTCCGCAGGCCACTACGGTGGGAACTTCGCCCAATTCCTCGCGGTAGCGTTCAATCATGCCATCCAGCATACAGGCAAAGCCCAGTACTACGCCGGAAATCATGCAATCGACGGTATTGGAACCGATGGTTTTGATTTTGCCGGCGCCGAGGCCGATGGACGGCAGCAGCGAGGTGGAACCGGAAAGCGCGCTGAGAGAGATGGCCACACCGGGCAGAATAGCGCCGCCGATGTAGCTGTGATCTTCGGTGACAACGGTGATTTTGGTCGCGGTGCCAAGATCGATGATAATGGCAGGCAGGGGATATTTTTCCGCCGCGCCCACAGCAGTGCAGGCCAGATCTGCGCCCAGGGAGGCCGGCTCATCAATGCGGATATTGAGCCCGGTTTTGACCCCGGGGCCTACCACGATGGTGGGGATATCCGCCAAAGAGCGCATGGCATTGCTGAAAACGGTGGTAAGGGGCGGAACAACCGAAGCAATGGCGGCGCCGGTCAGGCGGGAGGGGTCAAATTGGTTCAGCTCGAAGATTTGGGAGAGGAGAACCGCATATTCCGTTTCGGTACGCAGGGGGTCCGTTTTGGCCCGGGCGGTGAACAGGGGCGTTTTGCCCTCGTATACCCCGAGGCAGATATTTGAATTACCGATATCAATGGCAAGAATCATGGGAATCGGTCTCCTTTCAGTGAGGCAGCAGAGTGGATAGACGATCGGCGGCAGGCTGCATAAAATCACCTTCAAACAGTTCGATGGTGCCGCTATCCATCTGCGCAGCGAGGGCGGGCTGAATGGGCAGGCGGGCCAGAACGGGAATATGGTGTTCTTCCGCGATGCGATCCAGATGGCTTTCACCGAAGATGGCGTGCTGCTTTCCGCAATCGGGGCAGGTGTAGGTGCTCATGTTTTCGATGAGCCCCAATACCGGGATATGCATCATTTCGGCCATTTTAACCGCTTTTTCTACTATCATGCCGACAAGCTGCTGCGGAGTAGTGACAACGATGATGCCATCGACGGGGAGGGACTGGAACACCGTAAGGGGAACATCACCGGTGCCGGGGGGCATATCCACAAACATGAAATCGACGTCTTTCCAGTACACATCGGTCCAGAACTGGCCCACCGCGCCGGCAATAACCGGGCCGCGCCAAACAACAGGGTCGCTTTCCTGCGGGAGCAGCAGATTGATGGACATGACCTGGGTGCCAAACTGGGAAACGGCAGGCAGCATAACCTCCCCCAGGGTTTCCACCTTTTCCCGCAGACCAAAGGCCTGGGGAATGCTGGGACCGGTAATATCGGCATCGAGGATAGCGGTGTGGTAGCCCTGCCGCTGCATACTGACTGCCAGCAGACTGGTAACCAGAGATTTGCCGACGCCGCCTTTGCCGCTGACAACGCCAATGACCTTTTTGACCTTACTGATCTCATTTAGCTTTTTGGAAAAATCCTGCTCGCTGCCGCAATCGTGGCCGCAGGTGTTGCAATCGTGGGTGCAACCCATAGCGATGACCTCCTAAAAGAAAAGTTGGAATAAGGCATACGAAAGCCGCCCCGGGGGAACGCCCCGCAGGGGCGGCAACTGGTAAAACTACGGAGAATATTAGTACGCTTTGCCCCAGATAATCATGTGTTTGGCAGGACGGCCGCAGCAAACGCAGGTGGTACCGAGATCTTCCTGCACCAGAGGCATACAACGGCTGGTTACGCCGATTTCCTCTTTCATCTTAAGCTCACAATCCAGTTCGCCGCACCACATGGTCTTGTAGAAGCCGTTGGTGCCATCGGCCACCTGATGCATCTCTTCCATGTTGTGGGCCACGTAGGTATTGGCTTCACGGTTGGCCAGCGCCTTTTGGTACAGGCTGTCGTGGATTTCGCCCAACAGGCGGGTAATCTCATTTTCGAGATCTTCCAGCTTGACGAAGGTCTTTTCGCGGGTATCGCGGCGAACCAGTACACACTGGCCGGCTTCGATGTCCTTGGGACCGATTTCCAGGCGGAGGGGCACGCCCTTCATCTCATACTGGGCGAACTTCCAACCGGGGCTGTTTTCGGAAAGATCGATATCGGTGCGGAATGACTTTTTGAGGCGCTCGCAGAGGGCGGTAGCGGTTTCGGCCACACCTTCCTTATGCTGGGCAATGGGAACGACCATGACCTGGATGGGAGCCACCGCAGGGGGCAGCACCAGACCGTTATTGTCGCCGTGGGTCATGATGATGGCGCCGATGATACGGGTGGAAAGCCCCCAGCTGGTCTGGTGAGGATACTGCAGGGTGTTGTTGCGATCGGTAAACTGAATATCGAACGCGCGGGCAAAGCCATCGCCAAAGTAGTGGGAGGTGCCGCTTTGCAGGCTTTTGCCATCGTGCATCATGGCTTCGATGGTATAGGTCTGTTCGGCTCCTGCAAATTTTTCCTTGTCGGTCTTAACGCCCTTAACAACCGGAATGGCCAGGTACTTTTCGCACATTTCGGCGTAGACATTCAGCATGCGGACCGTCTCGGCTTTGGCTTCTTCGGCGGTTTCGTGCATGGTGTGGCCTTCCTGCCACAGGAACTCCGCACTGCGCAGGAAAGGACGGGTGGTCTTTTCCCAACGCATAACGCTGCACCACTGGTTATACAGCTTGGGCAGGTCGCGGTAGCTGTGGATGATGTGGGAGTAGTGCTCGCAGAACAGCGTTTCGCTGGTGGGACGGACACAGAGGCGTTCTTCCAGTTTTTCTTCGCCGCCCATGGTAACCCAGGCTACCTCCGGGGCAAAGCCTTCTACGTGGTCTTTTTCCTTTTGCAGCAGGCTTTCCGGAATGAGCATGGGCATATAAACGTTCTGGTGGCCGGTGGCCTTGAACATACCATCAAGAATATGCTGGATATTTTCCCAGATGGCGTAGCCGTAGGGACGGAT
>DMMB01000034.1:14652-14952 GCA_003453215.1 Oscillospiraceae bacterium
ATGGCGTAGCCGTAGGGACGGATAATCATGCAGCCGCGGACGCTGCCGTAATCGACCAGTTCGGCCTTTTTGACAACATCGGTATACCACTGCGCAAAATCGTCCTCCATCGAGGTAATTTCGGCTACCATTTTCTTTTGATCTGCCATAAAACTTCTTTCTTCCTTTCCATCGGATAGATACCTTTCTATTATACGGTTTTTTGCGAAGTTTGCAAGTGATTGCAGGGATTTTGCCGGGAATTGGGAGGCGGGAAGCCCGAAGAAGTGGGCAGGGAAGGTACGGCCCGCAGGACCAGCC
>DMMB01000054.1:0-9381 GCA_003453215.1 Oscillospiraceae bacterium
CCCGCCGCCCCCCATTTTTCCCCCTTGCACCAATTCCAATATTTGTTGCATTTCCACAAGAAAATGATACGGGATTTGACAAAGTGGCAGAAAACCTGTATAATGCATCCCGAACTTGATCCAAAAGGAGACGTTAGATGAGTAAGTTTAGACCCGGCGCCTGGTTCCACCGCGTCGGGAAACTGCTGCGGGGCCGGACATTTACCGCAGCGGGGCTGGCAGTGGCAGTTGGTTTGTCCCTGTGGGCCGTGGCCGAAAATGTCAAAATCCTCTATATTGCGGATGGCGCAGAAACCGGCGTAACGCTGGCCCTGCGCAGCGATCCCACCGAGCAGGCGCTCAGCCGCGCCGGCATTACCCTAAAAGAAAACGATACCATTACCACCCGGGAAACCTCTCTGGTTTACAGCCGGGTCAGCATTACCCGCGGTCTTTCCGTCACACTGGTGGCCGATGGCCGCACCATTCCCTGCACCGTCACCGGCGGCACCGTCGCCGAACTGCTGGCGCAGAACCACATCACCCTGGGCGAAAACGACCACTGCAGCAAAGAACTTTCCGCTCTGCTGGAAGATGGCGATGTCATCACCATTCAGCGGGTGGAAAAAAAGGTGGTCAAAGAGCAGGTTTCCATCCCCTGCGATACCGTTTATAAATCCAGCAGCCTGCTGCGCAGCGGCCGCAGTATGCAGGTTTCCTCCGGCAGCAATGGCCTGGCGGAAAACACCTATGAGGAGCTGTGGAGCGGCGATACCCTCATCGCCCGCACCCTGGTCAGCACCAAGGAGATCACCTCTCCCCGCAGCACCCTGGTCATCCAGGGGCAGCGCGGCGCGGCCATTTCCCGGCTGGATTGGAGCGAGCAGTATCCCCTGGATGAAAACGGCATCCCGGTGGATTACCAAAAGGTAAAAACCGGCCAAAAAGCGACCGGCTACTCCGCCAAGGAAAACAGCTACGGCAGCAGCGGCGGTTATTGCTATTACGGCACCATCGCCGTCAATCCCAATGAATACCCCTATGGCACCAAGCTGTATATCCGCAGCACCGATGGCAGCTTTGTCTACGGCTACGCACTGGCCAGCGATACCGGCGGTTTTATCTCCGGCGAAGCCGGCGTCAATATCGATCTGTTCTACGAAACGTACCTGGAAAGCGCCCTGAACAGCCTGCGTACTGTGGATATTTACGTGCTGGAGTGGGGCAATGGCACCCTGTATTACTAATATTACTAAGCGCCTGCCCCCATAAAATACAAGTATCAAGTTTGCCGCCCGGTGCAGGGAAATCTGCCTCGGGCGGGTTTTTTCTTTCTTTTTCCCGCAAAAATGGCAGAAATCTTGCGTTTTTCTTCCACCATCTGTAAAAAATAATGAACCACCTGTAAAGTTTTTGCCCCCGCGGTAGACAAACCCGGCAAAAGCCGCTATAATAGGGGACGATATTATGCTGCCGTTCTATGGGCAGTCTGAAAAATTTGGAGGAACCCAAAATGAAGAAATTTGTAAAAGTGCTGGCTGTCCTTATGGCACTTATGCTCAGCGTAGGTCTTACCGCCTGCGGCAACAAGCAGGGCAATGGCGATGCCGCTGTAAACTATAGCCTGGGTCTGACCACCGATGGACACTTTGAGGGCATCACCGCCAAGGATTACGTCACTCTGGGCCAGTACACCGGCATTGCTTATGAGGAAAGCGCCGTCACCGTCAAGGAGGAGGACATCCAGAAGAAGATCGACTCCATCATGTCCAGCCACACCTACAAAGAGGAAATCACCGACCGCGAAGTAGCGGATGGCGATACCATTAACATCGATTATGTCGGCAAAGTGGATGGCGTCGAGTTTGAGGGCGGCAGCACCAATGGCGCCGGCACCGAAGTCACCATCGGCGTCACCAGCTACATCGATAACTTCCTGGAGCAGCTCATCGGCCACAAACCCGGCGAAACCTTCGATATCGAAGTCACTTTCCCCGATCCTTACGAGCGCAATACCGAACTTTCCGGCAAAGATGCCGTCTTTACTGTCACCATCAATAAGATTATCGTAACCCACACCTACGAGCTGACCGATGACTTTGTTATGGAGAACCTGAACAAAGACTATGGCTACACTTCGGTGGAAAATATGCGCGAAACCATTGCCAAGGATCTTCGCGACAGCCAGGTTTACGATGCTATGATGGAAACCGTACTGAAAAACTGCCCGGTCAGCGAAGTTCCTCAAAAGCTGGTGGATAACGAGATTTCCATCGTCATCAAGCAGCTGAAGTTCACCGCCCTGCAGTACAATATGGAAGCTTCCACCCTGCTCACCTACTACTATGGCGTAGAGAGTGAAGAAGCCTTCCGCACCAAGTACGAAGAGAACATCCGCGATACCATCTCCCAGTACATGGTCATGATGGCCATTGCCGAAGATGCCAATCTCTTCGCCACCGAAGACGACGTCAAGGAATACTTCAAGACCGAAATGGATACCGATGATTATTCCGATTATGTTGCCCAGTATGGCTACGGCTACATTTACCGCGCCGTAACCTTCAATAAGGTGGGTCAGTACCTGCAGGAGCAGAACCCTGCCCCCGCTTATACCGATGTCAGCGAGATCATCGTGCCCGCCGCATAAGGCAATTCCATTGCAATCAAAAAGCCGCTGTGCCGTAAGGCGCGGCGGTTTTTTCTATTTGCAGGGGAGGGGCAGCGTGATCGCCGCCGAGCGTCGGGCGGTCACTTTCTCCATAATCTGTGCCGTCACCCCCTCAGTCCGTCGGATGGCTGCCGGCTTCCCTTATGCCGGGTCGGTTCCGGGGGCGCGCAAAAATATACACCCTGTAAAAAAGACGTCCCTCATTTTCACTTTTCACATTTTCCACAAAGTTTTCCACACAGCGGTAAACACTTGCAAACCAGCCGGTTTTGGGGTAAAATATACTCAAATCAGTATCTTAACCGAAAAGAGGTTTTCCACATGGCCATTACTTTACGGGAACAGTATCTGGAAGGCTTTGTTTCCTCCCACGAAATGGATTGCATGGCACCCCAGGTGGCAGCAGCGGTTCACCAGCTGCGGCAGCACACCGGCGCCGGCAGCGATTTCCACGGCTGGCTGAATCTGCCGCAGGATTACGATCGGGAAGAACTGGCCCGCATTCATGCCGCGGCCGAAAAAATCCGCAGCGATACCGATGTATTGGTCGTTATCGGCATTGGCGGCAGCTACCTGGGCGCCCGCAGCGCCATCGAATTGCTGCGCAGCCCCTATTACAATGCTCTGGGGAAAGATGGCCCCGCCATCTACTTTGCCGGCTGCAATCTTTCCGGCAGTTACCTCGATGAGATCCTGACCCTATGCGAGGGCAAGCGGGTCTCCCTCAATGTCATCTCCAAATCCGGTACCACCACCGAACCGGCGCTGGCCTTCCGCGTACTGCGCGGCATGATGGAACAGCGCTATGGCAAGGAAGCGGCCGGCCGCATCTACTGCACCACCGATCGCGCCCGCGGCACCCTCAAATCGCTGGCGGACCGCGAGGGCTGGCAAACCTTCGTCATTCCCGATGACGTGGGCGGCCGGTATTCGGTTCTTACCGCTGTCGGTCTTTTGCCGATGGCCGTTGCCGGCATCGATATTGATGCTGTCCTTGCCGGTGCCCAAAAGGCCATGCAGGAGCTGGCCAATGAGGATTTTTCCACCAATGCCTGCTACCGCTACGCCGCCATCCGCAATATCCTGCTGCGCCGCGGCAAGGCCATTGAAATTTACGCCAGCTACGAACCCCGCTTTACCCAGATGGGTGAATGGCTGAAGCAGCTGTACGGCGAAAGCGAAGGCAAGGATGGCAAGGGTCTGTTCCCGGCTTCGGTTGCCTTTACCACCGATCTGCACTCGATGGGACAGTTTATTCAGGATGGCAGCCGCAATCTTTTTGAAACCGTCATCGATTTTGTCACCCCCGCTGCCGATTTGACGGTGGAGGAGGACCCCGAAAATCTCGATGGGCTCAATTTCCTTTCCGGTATGGCCATGCGGCAGATCAACCGCCGGGCGATGCAGGGCACCATTCTGGCTCACACCCGCGGCGGCGTGCCCAATCTGGTGCTGGAAGTCCCGGCCATCAATGAGGAAGAGTACGGCTACATGGTGTACTTCTTCATGCTGGCCTGCGGCATCAGCGGCTATCTCTTGGGGGTCAATCCCTTTGACCAGCCCGGTGTAGAGGCCTACAAAAAGAATATGTTCGCCCTCTTGGGCAAACCCGGTTACGAAGACCTGCGGCAGGAGCTGCTGGCCAAGCTGGGAGAATAAAAACCACATCAACTCTGGGCCTGCGGCCCATAGAAGAATATTGTTTTTCGAAAATGACCACCAAATTCCAAGGAGGATCACAAGTATGATTCAGTTAATCGTAGGACACAAGGGTTCCGGCAAAACCAAAGCTCTGGTCGCCATGGCCAATCAGGCTGTACAGGAAAGCAACGGCAACGTCGTCGTTGTGGAAAAAGATGTGGGCCTGACCTATGAAATCAGCAGCTCCGCCCGTCTGGTTTACTCCGATGAATACGCCATTGCCGGTTACGATGCCGTTTATGGCTTCATCACCGGTCTGATGGCCGGCAACTACGATATCACCCATATCTATGTTGACCCCATCTTTAAGATGTGCGGCCGCGATTTCGAAGCCTTTACCCAGATGGTAAACAAGCTGGAAGGCCTGGATGCTGCCAAGGATGTCCATATCGTATTCACCCTTTCCTGCGAGCCGGAGGATCTGCCCTACCACCTGCGGGATATGATGATCGAGACCTGGTAAGCAGCGCAGTTTTGTAAGAATGACAAAAGGGGCGGCGCCCGGGGGAGAGCGATTTTCCCGGGCTGCTGCCCCTTGCTTTATCGGTAAAACGTAAGGTTTTCGGTCAAGCCTTTTATAAAAGGCTTGCGGTTTCCAAAGGCAGCGCCTTGGTCGCCCGTCGCAACGGGCGAAATCTCCTATCCCGGAGGGCGCTCCGCAAGGGGTGAATGACGAAAATGACCCAGTGTGGTCGTTTTCGTCAGAGGGGGCGACCTGTAAGAGAGGGCGCCCCCTGACCTGCGTTTTTTGCCGGTTATCCTTTCACCGAGCAGGTGAAAAAGACCTTCTTATGGTCTGTTATGGTGATGGCTTGTTGTCGCCTGTCGGCGTCGTAAAGCCTTACAAAAGGTTGTAATTTGTACGCCTATCCGGCGGGGACTTCCTTTTGCTCGTGCAAAAGGAAGCAAAACACGCTCGGGGACACCCCGAGACTCCACGCACCGGAACGCCCGCTCGGAACGGCTATGCCGTCCCGAAGCGTGGGCTAAACGGTGCTTATAGGGTGTCGCAGACGCATCTGCCCCCTTCCCCTCCCCTCCCCCGAAGCGGGGGAGGGAGTTCCTGTCCAAATCACTGCTTATCTTACTCCAGTGCTTGGCAAGTGCCAACTGCCATGCTCTCTCCTCGGCAAGTCTCGTTCCCGCACCCTCTCACCGCGACCGCTTTATTTTTTTGGAGCTGCTGCCATATTCGATTTTAGAAAGGAGCCACCCCCATGAAGCATCGTATCATCACCGCAGTCGTGCTGTCGACCGCCATTCTGTGCCTTACCTTGCTTGCCGCCTGCGGCAGCGGGGAGCCTACTCTGAAAGATTTTGAAGCCATCAAAGAGGGAACGCCCCGCAGCGAAGTGCTGGAAAAGTTCGGGGAACCGGATAGCGGTCTTTCCGGATTGTTCGGGGATATTTATAATTGCGAGGATCAGCTCGCCATTGTTTATTATGATAGCTCCGCCGGCTACCGCGATGACGCGCCGGTACTCGAAGTCATCATCACCGAGCGGCAGATCAAAAACGACTGAATTTCTTTTTTGGGGGGTCTATCACCTATGTCCCGATTTCTTTGGGTGGCGCTGGGCGGCGCCGCGGGGGCCATGCTGCGCTATGCCATCAGCCTCATTCCGGTGCGGGGCAGCTTTCCGGTCCTCACCCTGTTCACCAACCTGCTGGGCGCTTTGCTCATCGGGCTGATTGCCGGCGCCGCAGAGTGGGCCCACCCCTCGCCAAATCTCGTTCTTTTTGCCAAGACCGGGCTGTGCGGCGGCTTTACTACCTTTTCCACCTTCTCGCTGGAGAGCTACACCCTGCTGAAAGCCGGGCGGCGGGGCGCTGCCGCGCTGTATATCCTGCTTAGCGTCGGCCTGTGCCTTTTGGGCGTCTGGCTGGGGCGGCTCCTGGCCGCGCGCATTTTCCAGCATTAAACCGAAAGGAGTTCTCCCCTTGACTTTCCAATACTTTTTCTTCGATACGGTGCCGGGCTATTTTTTGCAGGCTTTGCCCCTGGCCCTGGTCGTCGGGCTGTGGTATGCCTGGCGCCTGCACAAAAAAGAGCCCACCCTCTCCGGCGGGCGGGTGCTGCTGCGTTCGCTGTTTCCCTGCTACCTTACGGGGCTGCTGGTCTTCACCCTCTTCCTGTACGATGTTTCCGATCTCTACTATCTGCTGTTCTACGGCAGACCCTCCCAGAGCAATCACGCCTGGTTTATAATGGATTACGATTTTTCCTTCGATTTTTTCCGGTATCCCACCCGGGAAAATTTTGATAATATCCTGCTCTTTTTGCCGTTTGGTCTGCTTTATCCCCTGTACCGGCCGCAGGCAAATTGGGGACGCACTGTGCTGGCCGGGCTGTGCACCACCATCGCCATCGAACTCCTCCAGCCCATTGTGGGCCGCAGCTTCGATGTGGATGACATCCTGATGAACCTTTTGGGGACCATTCTTTCCGCCGCCCTCTTTTTCCTGCTGCGGGCGTTGTTTTGCCGGAGGAAGCGGGCATAGCCCCTGCACCCATCCCGCCGCTGCCGCATAGGATAGCGTAGCAACGAAAGGGAGAGGGGGAGAGGCCATGTATCGCCGTCGTTCTCCCCGCCGCCGGGGCGATTGCCCGCTGGCCCTGTGCGGGATCGCCTTTGGTCTGGGGCTGCTGCTGGCTCTGTGCGGGGAATTGCGCACCGCGCTGGTCTTTGCGGCCATCGGCCTGGTTATCCTCGGCTTTCGCTGCCGCCGTTAGCTGCCGTCACTTGCCACCAAGGAGGGAAAACTGTATGAAAGTTGTCGTCTACCGCAGCCCACGCCTGCTTTCCGGTCTGCTCCGGGCACTGTTCCACATCCGCCGGGAACCGGAACTCCCTTAACCCTCGCCCCCCAGCGGGGGGCTTTTTCTTTATCTTAGCTCCAGCAGCTTCCGCACTTCCTCCACCCGGGCAAAAAGCATAAAATACAGCGCCCGGTAATCCGGCATATCGCTTTGCAGACAAATTTCCTCACATTCCTGCTGTACTGCAATGATTTTATCCTGCGCCATCAGGCTGCGTCCCTGCCGCCGCGCAAGGTGTATGCTGCTATCCACAAAATTTCCCCTCGTTTCTGTTTTGCACTATATTAGTGCAATTATAGCCACTTTTTCGCCTAAAATCAAGAAAATGATCGTTCTGATTTCGTGCGGAGGGGGGACATTGTTCGTGGATCAGCAGTACAGTGAGCGTATGGGGCGTCATCTATCCGAACTTCGCCAAGAAAAAGGCCTAACGCAGGAGCAGCTGGCTGCCCGCCTGCAGGTGCAGGGCTGCGACTTGACCCGCAGTGCATTGGCCAAGATTGAGGTTGGCCAACGCCATCTCTATCCCGATGAAATAAAAGCCCTGACCATTGCACTCGGCATTGACTACGAACAGCTTTTTATTTAAAATTTCAAGCGCCGCAGACCCTGTAAACGCAGGGTCTGTTTTTCTGTTCTGCTTTTCAGCGGAAGCCGGGCCGGGGCGCAGCCCGTTTCGGCTTTGCCGAAACCCACGAGCTTCGCTCGTGTCGCCCGCCTGCGGCGGGCGGGGCTGCGCCCCTAATCTTCCCCCTTTGCAAAACCCGCAAAAGGCAGGGAAGACCTGTGTCCTCCCCGCCCGCAAAAACTATTCCATCGCCTACCCCATGGCCAGCAGCCCTTCGCCCAGTCGCTGGAAGGCCCGCCCAAAAGTCATTCGTTCCACGGCAGCCGCCGTTACCACCGGATAGCTGGCCACCTGCTGCCCCTCTACCGTCACCGTTACCGTCCCCACTTCGGTTCCGGCTGCAATCGGCGCCTCCAGGCTCTCCACCAGGTTTACCGTCTGGGTCACAGCCTCCCGCTGCCCCTTCGGGATCACAATCCCCTCCGCCGGCGGCATAGCTGTCAGTTCCACCAGGGGCTCGGTACCGCGGGTCACTGCCAGTGGTTCCAGCTCCGGCGGAGTAATATTCACCGCCGCCAGGTTGGCATAGCCCCAGTCCAGCAGCGCCCGCGCCGCTGCAAAGCGGTCATTGCTGTTGCCGGCCCCCAGCACCACCGCAATCAGCCCTAGCCCCTCCCGGCTGGCACTGGCGGAAAGGCAGCAGCCCGCCCCATTGGTGGTGCCGGTCTTTAGCCCCGTTGCCCCCTGATAAAAGCGCACCAGCCGGTTGGTGTTCACCAGGCTGGTGGCACCGCCCCGCAGGGTATCCATCCATATGGTGGTGTAGTCGGTAATCTTCGGGTGCTGCAGCAGCGCCCGGCTCATCAGGGCAATATCCCGCGCCGTACTGTAGTGCCCCTCATTATCCAGCCCGGCACAGCAGGCAAAGTGGGTATTTTCCATGCCCAGTTCGGCTGCTTTCTGGTTCATCATCTGCACAAAGGCTTCTTCGCTGCCGGCCACATATTCCGCCAGACATACGGTGGCATCATTGGCACTCTGCACCGCTACCGCTTTCAGTAGGTCATCCACCGTCATTTCCTCGCCCGGCTTCAGCCATATCTGGCTCCCACCAAAGCCCGCCGCCACCTCGCTGCAGGTCACTGTATCGGTCAGCGCTATTTTGCCACTGTCCAGCGCCTCCATAAAGAGCAGCAGGCTCATAATTTTGGTAATCGAAGCCGGCGGCAGTTTCTGGTCGGCGTTCATTTCATACCGCACCGTTCCGGTATTCTGGTCAATAAGGATTGCGCTTTTGACCGGCAGAGAAAGTTCCACCTGCATTCCTCCGGCTTCGGCCACCTCCTTTTGGATCACCGCCGCCGGGATATTGGCATTGGGGATTTCTTCCCACGCCGTTTCCTCTGCCCCCGCCGGCCCCACCAGCAGGGCCGCCCCCAGCAGCACCGCTGCCAGCCGTTTTGCCGTTCCTTTCATCGCAAACCGCCCCTTTCACACAGGTCTTTGTTTTATTCCTATGCGCCGGTAAAGCGAAATTTGCCAAGGTCGTGGGAGAGGCTTTCTCCCTCCGCAGGTTCCGCGGGGAGCCGGGGATCGGGGCGCAGCCCGTTTCGGCTCCGCCGAAACCCACGAGCTTCGCTC
>DMMB01000054.1:9602-18688 GCA_003453215.1 Oscillospiraceae bacterium
CGGCGGACGGGGCTGCGCCCCCAACTCCCCCCCTTAAAAAATCCCCCCACCGAACCTTTTCCGTCCGGCAGGGGACATTTCATTTTTTATTACAGGCTGCGGCCCAGTTCGTAGGCGCGGCGGCGGTCGTCCTCGGTCAGTTCCTCAGCGGTAAAGCACCCGCCGATATTCAGCTGCCCGGCAATTTCCCAGTGGAGATACTCGGCCGTATGGGTAAAGCAGGCATTGGCGCCCTCGGCCGTTTCCGGTTCCACATCTGCCATCGCCGTCATAAGCACCGCCTTTTTGCCGCCATGCAGCGCCGCATCATTGGCATAGAAGCGGTCTATCACCGTCTTAATCTGTGCGTTCAGGTCAAAGTAATAAATGGGGGAGACAAATACCAGCACATCGGCCGCCAGCAGATGCGGGTTCAGCTCTTTCATGTCATCTGCTTCAAAGGCGCAGGTGCCGGTGCGGCGGCACTTGTCGCACCCAATGCAGGGGTGAACGTTTTTAAAAGCCGCATCAAAGCGGTAAATTTCATGTCCGCCCTCTTTGGCGCCTTTTTCAAATTCCTCCAGCAGAGCCGCTGTCGTTCCGTTCCGGTGTGCGCTTCCGCTGATGATTACAACGTTCATTGCCTTTATTCCTCCTGGCTTTTGCCGTTTCTTTTCTTCTGTCCAATTTTCTTTGCGATCCCCAGCAGGATCACCGCTGCCGCGGCCACCACTCCGATTATCACTATGCTGCGGTACCATGGGTCGGGAGCCATCGCGTACCAGCCCGGGCGGGCCTTGTAATCCCATACCCGGTACAGGCTCATCCCGGCCCAAACCCCCGCGGTGCAACCCTGCGCCGTACGCAGTACCCGTTCCATCCGGTCCATCCGTTTCACTCCGTCTCTCGCCTCCGCAATACATACTTACAGGCGCTTTCGGCCGGGTTTTCGTAGTAGTTTTCTTCCGTTTTATTCAGCCGGTATCCGCCGTCCTCAAAAACGCGCCGCATGGCCCGGTTGCTTTCGCGGGTCTCGCCGCAGCAGCGTTCCCGCATCGAGGCCTCCAGTTCTTCTGCCGCTTTCTGCAGCAGCCGGTGCGCCAGGCCCCGGTTTCGTCGGTCGGGGTGCACGCTCAGGTTCATAATCTTCAGGAAGTCTCGTTCTCCCTGCCAGTTGTAAAGAAAAAGGTTCCCCACAATCTGCCCGTCCTCCAGCAGCGCATAGTAGAATGCCCGCTCATCGGCCAGCAGCTCCGCCCAGTCCTCCTCGCTCCAGCCATCGGCAGGGAAGCACAGCCGGTCAAATGCTATAATCTCCGGAAACCTCTCCTTACCCAGCCGCTTTAGTTCCATTCTTTTTTCCCCCTCTCACCTGGCGGATGCTGGAACCAATGGCATAAATCATCACGGCCGCCGCCAGGCCTATCTCCACCGGCAGCATCCAGTCCTTGTGCCATACGCTATCGATTGCCATCATCAGGAATGTCGCGGCGATCAGCAAAAAACAAATTCCGGATTGGCGGTAAAGCGGCTTTTTCTCCATCGTCTCCCGCTCCTTTTGGGAAGCATACAGATAGGTATTGTTCCAC
The DNA here is from genome assembly GCA_003453215.1 of Oscillospiraceae bacterium. Lineage (GTDB taxonomy): Bacteria > Bacillota > Clostridia > Oscillospirales > Ruminococcaceae > Angelakisella. The sequence goes on from DMMB01000054.1 coordinate 11,171, forward strand.
AGCCGGCCCTTTTCCTGCAGGGAGCGCACCCCCAGTACCAGCCAAAAGGCGGCCAGCGCCACGCAAAGAATGGCGTCTGTCATCATTTTATCTCCTTCGTTATTTCGTCGCCCGCTTCGCCGTGGCAAAGAACAGTTCCGTTCCATCGGCGGAAGCCTGAATGCCGGTCACATCCTCGGCCATGGCAAAGTAGCTTTCGGTATAAAAAAGCGGCATCACAATAAATTGATCGGTCAGCAGCGCCTCCGCATTGGCAAAAAGCCGGGCGGCTTCCCCCACATGGCGGCTGGCGCTGGCCATATCCAGCAGCTGCCCGTACCGGGGATCGGTGCACCGCACCGGGGCCCCGCCGGCTGTGCCGTAGTGCCGGAACACCGTATGCAGCTCATCCCCGGCCGTATAGCTGTACAGTGCCAGGGTAAAGTCTCCCTTGGCCAGCCGGCTGCGGTAGGTATCGGCATCCACTATCGCCAGATTTACCACAATCCCCAGGTGATCCAGCCATTGCTTTTGCAGCCACCCGCAAAAGCCCTCCAGCGCCGAACCCTTCGGCAGCAGCAGCGTCAGGTTCTGCGGCAGATTTTCCACCTGTTCCAGTGCTGCGGCCGCCGCCCGGGCATTGTAGGTAATGCTCAGCTGGTCGCTCCGCCGGAAATCCGAAGTCGAACTGCCATCGGGGTAGGTCACCGTCCCCAGTGAAAAGCTCCGGCTGGTCAGGTCGGTATAGCTTTCATTGTACAGTTTGGCCGCCCCGGGAATGATACTCTCCGCGTATTCATAGCTTTCCGGCAGCTCGCCGCTTTCTGCATACTGGCTCAGCTGGAAGCTGTAGCACAGCGCCTCCCGCAGGGCCAGCTGGTCCAGCCCCGCCGCCTCCTGGTTCAGTAGCAGAGAAACCGTTCCGTTGCGGAAGGTCAAAAGGCTCGCTTTCCCATCGGAAAGCTGCCCCAGCGTAGTGGTATCCACCCGGCAGCAATCGGTTGCCCCCGCCAGGAAGCGCTCCATGGTGTCATCTTTCCCCAGCGTAATGATCACGCCGGTATTTTCCGCCGGGGTCAGCCCGGTATAGCGGCTGTTGGGGCTCAGCTTTATTTCGCCGTTTTCCCAGCTTTTTATGGTATACGGCCCATTGTAAATCATATTTTCCAGCGTATTGCCGTAGCGGGCGTGCGTGCCGGTGTAGTAGTCCTCCCGGCAGGGAAAACTCTCCGGTTCCGCCAGCTTTTCCAGCAGCAGCGGGTCGGTGCGGCTCAGGGTAAAGACCACCGTCCGGTCGCCCCGGGCGGTCACGCCCAGCGTTCCGCCGTCCTCAAAGCCCGCCACCGCAGCATAGGTTTCCTTTGCGGCGGCACTGGCCGCACCCTGCTGCAGCCGCGCAAAGGCAAATACAAAATCCTGCGCCCGCAGCGGCTCCCCGTCGCTCCACTGCAGGTTTTCCCGCAGGGTAAAGGTGTACTGCAGTCCATCTTCCCGGATGGTATAGCTTTCGGCGCAGCCCTCGGTCAGGGTGCCGTCCGGCAAACGCCGCAGCAGCCCCTCCATGCAGTTTTTCAGCAGGCAGCGTTCCAGCATGGTGGTGCAGTATTGGGGGTCCAGGCTGTTCACCCCGCCGGAAAGATCCACCCGGATATTGCCGGTCGTTTTGGTCTTGCCGCAGGCGGCAAAGGACAATGCCATGCCAAGGGCCAGCACCATAGCCGCCCCCCGCAGAAGTATTCTGTTTTTTGGTCTGCACTGTTTCATTGATGTTTCCTTTTTCCGGGTGGTTATTTTACAATCGTTTCTTCTCGCCTTACGGCGCCGCAGGGCCTTTTACAAGGCATCGTTAGCACCGCTCGCCGCGGAGGCCGTCCTTTTCTATGAAGAAAAGGATGCAAAAGTCATTTAGGGCTGCGCCCTAAAAACCTGGACGCACCGGAACGCCCGCTCGGAACGGCTACGCCGTCCCGAAGCGTGGGCTAAACGGTGCTTATAGAGTGTCGCAGACGCATTGGCCCCCTCACCCTACCTCTCCCCCGCAGCGGGGGAGAGGAGTGTCTATCCCACTTCCTGCTGATCCTGCTTTTTTGTCTCGGCAGCAAGGGTTTGCAGCATAAAAACTGTTGACTCAAAAGTATTTACTTACTTTTACCTTAGTTCCCCTCCTTTGAGGAGGGGAGAGGGGTGGTGGTTCGCCCTTCCGCGCTCCAGCGCGGGGGCGATAAAGATGCATCGCAGATCCCTTTAGAGCGCATCTGCGCGCCGTACGGATTTGATTTTCTGCTGCCACAGAAAATCAATATTCGTATCCAGCGCAGCCAAGCGTTGCGGGTTTTTAGGGCGGCAGCCCTAAACCGCTTTTGGGCACTTTTGGCGGAACAAAAGTGCTCTCTCGCCGGATAGGCGTACAAATTATAACCTTTTATAAGGCTGTGCGACGCCGATAGGCGATAGAAAACTAAGCCATAGAACGGATCGCGGGGGCTGGGGCGCGGGAGATCGTTTTTCCGAGGGAAAAGGCTCCCGCGGCAAGCGGTGCTAACAATCCCTTGCAAAGGACTTTCCTGCCCTCAGTCGCCCAAAAATCCTCTTCCGAATAAAAAACAGCTTGGCTGCCATCCGCAGCGGCTTTCCCGGCCGACAGGATGACAGCCAGCTATTTTTATTCCTCTTCGTTTGTATTTTCAGTTTCTTCCGCCGCTTCCATCTCCTCGCCCTCGGCAGGCTCGGTTTCGGTCTCGTCGGCGCCTTCCTCGCGGGGTGCGCGGGCCAGCGCCACTACGCGGCTGCCCTCTTCCAGTCTCATAGCATGAACGCCGCCGCCGTAACGGCTCCGGATTGCAATCTGGTTGCAGGGAATGCGGATAATGATGCCGTCATCAGCAATGAGAATGACATCGTCCTCTTCGCCCACTACGCGCACGCCTGCCACCAGGGTGCCCTTCCCCTCGCAGTCGTAGTTGCGCACACCGCGTCCACCGCGGTTCTGGGTACGGTATTCACCCAGTTCGGTGCGCCGGCCCTGGCCGTTTTCGGTCACCGTCAGCAGGTAGCCGCCCTCCTCGCAGGTGGCCATGGCAATTACTTCATCGCCCTCATCCAGCCGGATGGCACGCACGCCGGTGGCGGTACGGCCCATCGGGCGCACGTCGCTTTCCGCAAAGCGGATCGCCACACCCTGCCGGGTGGCAATAATCAGGTCGTCTTCGCCGGTGGTGTTGCGCACCCAGGCCAGCTCGTCGCCCTCTTCCAGGTTAATGGCAATAATGCCGCCCTTTCTTACATTGCGGTAGGCAGAAAGCGCGGTGCGCTTAATGGTACCATTGCGGGTGACCATAACAAGGTAGCTGTCATTTTCCACCTCGTCCACTCTTATCATGGCGCTGATCTTTTCATCCTTTTCGATAGGCAGCAGATTTACCACATGGCTGCCGCGCGCAGCCCGGCCGGTTTCGGGGATCTCATACCCCTTCATGCGGTACATCTTGCCGCGGTTGGTGAAGAACAGCACATAATCGTGGGTGGAGGTAATGAACATATCCTCCACAAAGTCCTCATCCTTGCGGGCCACGCCACTGATTCCGCGGCCGCCGCGGCGCTGGGTGCGGTACACCTCCATCGGCTGGCGTTTAATATAGCCGCCGTGGGTCAGGGTGATGACCGACTGCTGCTCGGGGATCAGGTCTTCAATATCCACTTCGCCGCTCACCGTCTCAATGGCCGTACGGCGGTCATCGCCGAATTTATCCCGGATCGCGGTCAGCTCGGTGCGGATAATATCGTAAATCATCGAGGGTGTACGCAGAATTTCCTCCAGGTTTTTCACCTTTTCCAGAATACCGGCCAATTCATCCTCAATTTTAATGCGCTCCATGCCGGAAAGCTGTCCCAAACGCATGGCCACAATGGCGGCGGCCTGCAGATCGGTCACGCCAAAGCGTTCCATCAGGTTCAGCTTGGAATCGTTCTGATCTTTACTGTGTCGGATGATGTAGATGACTTCATCGGTCTTATCCACCACCAGCTTCAGGCCCTCCAGGATGTGCTCGCGTTCCTGGGCTTTTTTCAGGTCATAGGCGGTGCGGCGGGTAATCACTTCAAACTGGAATTTGAGGTACTGCTCCAGCATCTCCTTCAGCGTCATTACCTTGGGCACGCCGTTTTCCAGCGCCAGCATGATGACACCGATGGAATCCTGCAGCTGGGTAAAGCTGTACAGCTGGTTCAGCACCACCTGGGCATTGGCGCCCATCTTCAGGTCAATGACAATGCGCATCCCCTCGCGGTCGCTTTCATCATTGATGTAGCTGATGCCATCGATGCGCTTATCCTTGACCAGCTGGGCAATGCTCTCAATCAGGCGGGTTTTGTTCACCATGTAGGGGATTTCCCGCACGATGATCCGTTCCCGGCCGTTCTTCATTTCCTCTATTTCGGTCTTGCTGCGCAGGATAATTTTTCCGCGGCCGGTGGCATAGGCCGCCCGGATGCCGCTGCGGCCCATAATGATGCCGCCGGTGGGGAAATCCGGCCCCTGAATGTACTGCATCAGCTCATTCAGTTCCGCTTCGGGGTGGTCAATGAGGTAGCACACTGCGTCGCTCACTTCCCGCAGGTTGTGGGGCGGAATATTGGTGGCCATACCCACCGCGATGCCCACCGAACCGTTGCACAGCAGGTTGGGGAAGCGGCTGGGCAGTACAACCGGTTCCTTGCGCTGGTCATCAAAGTTCGGGTTCCAGTCTACGGTGTCCTTATCAATATCCGAAAGCATATACAGGGCAATTTTGCTCAGTCTGGCTTCGGTATAACGGTAGGCGGCAGGGGGGTCGCCATCAATGGTACCAAAGTTGCCATGGCCGTCGATCAGGGGATAGCGCAGCGAAAAGGTCTGCGCCAGGCGCACCATGGCGTCGTAAACGGAAGCATCGCCATGCGGGTGGTACCGGCCCAGCACGTCACCCACGATGGTTGCGCTCTTGCGGTGGGGCTTATCGGGGGTCAGGCCGTCCTCATCGGCGGCAAATAGAATACGGCGGTGAACCGGCTTCAAACCGTCCCGCACATCAGGCAGGGCGCGATCCACAATGACCGACATGGAATATTCCAGAAAGCTCTTGCGCATTTCATGGTCCAGTTCCACCTGGATGATCCGGCCCTCATTGTGCAGGCTGTTTTCGGCCGTTACTTCATCTACTACTTCGTTTATGGCATCAAAATCGCCCATATTGTTGGGAGTTTTCTCTTTGCTCATGTTTTCGGCTCCTTTCTTCGTCATCAAACATCCAGGTTGGTGACATACTGGGCGTTCTGCTCTATAAATTCCCGTCTGGGCTGTACTTTATCGCCCATCAGGATGGTAAAGGTCTCATCGGCCCGCATGGCGTCCTCCATATTTACCCGTAGCATGACGCGGCGGGCAGGGTCCATGGTGGTTTCCCACAGCTGCGCCGGGTCCATTTCACCCAGGCCCTTGTACCGCTGAATATCCACCTTGCCGGTGCCATCGGGGTTCAGCTCGGCAATGCAGGCATCCCGCTCGGCCTCGGTGTAGGCATAGTGGAACTGCTTGCCGCGGCTGACCTTGTAAAGCGGCGGCTGCGCGATATACACATGGCCCAGTTCGATGAGCGGGCGCATATGGCGGAAGAAGAAAGTGAGCAGCAGCGTGCGGATATGGCTGCCGTCCACATCGGCATCGGCCATAATGATAATCTTATTGTAACGGATCTTAGAAGCGTCAAAGTCCTCGCCGATGCCGCAGCCCACCGCGGCAATGATGGGCAGCAGCTTTTCGTTGCTGTATACCTTATCCAGCCGGGCTTTTTCCACGTTCAGCATCTTGCCCCACAGCGAAAGAATGGCCTGGAAGCGGCGGTCGCGGCCATCGCTGGCGGAGCCGCCGGCCGAATCGCCCTCGACGATGAAAAGCTCGGTGCGTTCATTGTTCCGTTCACTGCAGTCTTTCAGCTTGCTGGGCAGGCCCACACCCTCCAGCGGGGATTTCCTCCGGGTGGCCTCTCTCGCTTTGCGGGCGGCTTCAGCCGCGCGGCTGGCGGTAATAGCCTTTTCGATGATGGTGCGGGCCACCTGCGGATTTTCCTCAAAGTAGGTGGTCAGCTTATCGGTAACAATGGCGGAAACCACCTGCCGCATTTCGGTGTTGCCCAGCTTGCCCTTGGTCTGGCCCTCAAACTGCGGTTCCCGCAGCTTCACGCTGATGATAGCGGTCAGACCCTCGCGGCAGTCCTCGCCGGAAAGGTTCTTGTCGCTGTCTTTCAGCAGATTATTTTTGCGGGCATAGGCATTCAGCACCCTTGTCAGCGCTTGTTTAAAGCCGTCCTCGTGGGTGCCGCCCTCGCCGGTATTGATGTTATTGGCAAAGGAAAGCAGCAGCTCATTGTAGCTGTCATTGTACTGCATGGCCACTTCCGCCACGTTATCGCCGCTGTCGCCCTTCATGTAGATGACATCTTCGTGCAGGGCTTCCAGGCCGCGCCGCTGGTGGATAAATTCCACAAAGGAGCGGATACCGCCCTCGTAACACATGGAATCGCTGGGACCATCGGGGGTACGCCGGTCGGTAATGGTCATGCGCACCCCGGCATTCAGGAATGCCTGCTCCCGCAGACGGGTGTGCAGTGTCTCGTAATCGTACACCAGCTCTTCAAAAATTTCGCCATCGGGCTTAAAGGTAACGCGGGTGCCGGTTTCCTCGGTATCGCCGATGATCTGAAGATCGCCCTGGGCCACGCCGCGGGCAAATTTCTGCTGGTAGATGTGCTCGCCGTTTTTTACCTCCACAATGAGCCACTCCGAAAGGGCATTAACAACCGAAGCTCCCACGCCATGCAGACCGCCGGATACTTTGTAGCCCTCACCGCCGAATTTGCCGCCGGCGTGCAGAATGGTATATACCACCGTTACAGCCGGAATACCCATTTTGGGGTGAATACCCACCGGGATCCCGCGGCCGTTATCGGTCACGCGGATGACGTCTCCCTCCAGGATTTCGGTTTCGATGTGGGTGCAGTAGCCCGCCAGCGCTTCGTCTATGGCGTTATCTACAATTTCGTACACCAGGTGGTGCAGACCGCGCGGCCCGGTGGAACCGATGTACATACCGGGGCGCTTGCGGACTGCTTCCAGTCCCTCCAGCACCTGGATTTGTGTTTCGTCATAGTGGCTTTGTTTTACCTGTTCGATGTTGCTCATAGTTTCTCCTATTCTCAAAATCGCTTGGATCGAATTAGACAAAGTTTACTGGCTCCCCAGCATAGGGAACGCTTGTTATCATAAGGCCGGTGAACAGCCGGAATGATGGTAATTCTCTTTTTTCGCCTGCGGCGGGTCGCGCGCCCGCGCCCCAGCCCCCGCGACCCATTTATGGCTTAGTTCTATTTCGCCTAAAGGCGGGGTAAAGCCCTATAAATGGTTATGGTAGGTACGCCTGCCCGGCGAGGGCCTACTTTTACTTGTGTAAAAGTAGGCAAAACACACTTGGGGCTGCGCCCCAAGACCCCACGCACCGGAACGCCC
>DMMB01000005.1:0-307 GCA_003453215.1 Oscillospiraceae bacterium
CCTGCGGGCGCCGGCTCTGTTCCTTATGCGGTCCCGGAAAGACAAAAAAGAAAAGCCCCGCCGCGGCAGAGCCTTTCCGAACCAAAATAATTTTTACCGTCATTCCTTTTACGGAGCGGAGAATTTTTATAAAGGGCGGTGGTGGAGACACCGTATTTCCCTTTCTCTGCTTTTATTATATGCCGCCGGTAGGCTGAATTCCGCCTTTTTTATTGAAAATTGGGTTACGATTTGGTGACGGAGAGCGACCGTTGGTTGCAAAATGCTTTCAATCAGCTGATATAATCCTCGATGAGGCGGGTCAGCG
>DMMB01000005.1:497-4642 GCA_003453215.1 Oscillospiraceae bacterium
GGCGGGTCAGCGTTTCATAATCCGGGGCAGAAATACCGGCGGCCAGCCGTTCCTGGTCGGCGGAAGGCAGCAGCCGGGTATAGACATCAAAGATCATTTCCGGGGTATCGTTCCCTTCCCGGAAGATGGCCAACCGGCCCTCATAGTCGCGCAGGAGATACCCGGCAGGGCTTTGGGGCAGCTGGGGTTCTTCGGTGACCGGGGTTTCGGCCGGCTGGGTGATGGGGGCGGGATCCGACGGTTCCTGCACAGTAGGTTCCGGTGGAGAGACGCGGCGGGAGAAAAACGCCAGAATCAGCCCCAGCAGCAGGGCGGCGATGGCAATCGCCAGGGAAAGTACAATCCGACGGGACATGGAGAGGTCTCCTTTCCGTTTTTTTCGGCAGTAGTATGGGCATTTTGGGGCGGAATAGTCAGAACCGAGCGGAAATTCAAAAAATAGTAACACATAACGGACAAAGTGTGCTATAATACTGATGTATATGTGCATAAAGCCGCCAAACGGTTTTTGTGCAGATTTTCCTCTTCCCCGCAAAATGAAGGAGGTAGCAGATTGAGTTTCAAGGAAAAGTGGAACCAAATGAACCGCAAGGCGAATGACGCGCTGAAAAACGCGAAATCCCGCAAGGCGGAACAGGCGGCTGCCAATAACGATGATAATAAGGAGAAAAAGCCCGGTACCGGTAAAAAGGTGCTGCGTGCCATCGCGGCAGTGATCCTGGTAGGGATTATTGTGATGTGCATAGCAGGCTGTGTGCTGACGGTATGGGTTTTTGATACCCTGAACAACGATCAGCAAATGCTGGATCTGAGTATGCAGAAGGCCAAATACACCACCATCTTTTATGCCGATGATGGAGAAACCGAGTTGGCCCGCGCCTACGATCCGGAAGCGGGCAACCGCATCTGGGTGGATTACGATAAAATGCCGCAGCAGCTGCTGGATGCCGTAGTAGCGGTGGAGGATAAGCGCTTTTGGGAGCACAACGGCGTAGACTTCCTGACTACCTCTAAGGCCGGTATCAGCGCAATACTGCAAAAGATAGGTCTGACCGGTTTCTATGGCGGGGCAACCCCCGGTGCCTCCACCATCACCCAGCAGGTGGTGCGTAATATCACCAATGACCGCGCGGTGGATGGTGCCGAAGGATGGGCCAGAAAGCTCCGTGAAATTTTCCGCGCGCTGAATGTGGAAAAATACTACACCAAGCAGCAGATTATCGAGACCTATCTCAATCTGGCCAGCTTTTCGCAGAACTGCTCCGGTATTCAGGCAGCGGCCAATGTGTTCTTCAATAAGGATGTCAGCGAGCTGACGGTGGCGGAGTGCGCTACCATTGTGGGCACCACCAAGAACCCCTATGCCTATGATCCCTATACCCACTGGGAGGCCAACCAGCAGCGCAAGGAGTATATCCTGGGCCTGATGCTGGAACAGGGGAAGCTGACCAAGGAAGAATATAACGCAGCCATCTCGCAGGAGATCGTGCTGGCCACCGGCACCAACAGCAATGCCACCATCCAGACCTGGTTTGTGGACTATGTAACCGATGAGGTGTGCCGTGACCTGGCCGAAAAGCAGGGCATTACCGAAGCGGAGGCGTACCAGAACCTCATCAGCGGCGGCTACCGCATTTATACCACCTGCGAAGAGCGGGTACAGGATATTCTGGAAGACTATTATGCCAGCCCCGATAATTTCCCCGCAGTCAATAACGAGGAATATCCGCAGTCGGCCTTTGTCATTACCGATACCAACGGCGCCATCAAGGGCATTGTGGGCGGCAACCGCGGCAAAGAGGGCAACCGCATCTGGAACCGCGCCAGCGATACCACCCGTCAGATCGGTTCGACCATCAAGCCCATTACTTCTTATGTGCTGGGTATTGAAAAGGACATTATCACCTATTCCACCGTCATTGAAGACCGGCAGGTAGTAGTAAACCCCGATGAGGTAAGCTACAGCCAGCCATTGTGGGTGCCCAAGAATGAATACAACAGCTTTAAGGGCTTTGTTACGGTGCGGACGGCAATCATTCGCTCCATCAATACCGTAGCGGTGCAGATTACCCAGAAGCTGGGCACCACCACCAGCTACGATTTCCTCAAATATTCGCTGAATGTGGATACCCTGACCGCCGGGGACGACAGCTACAGCCCCATGGCGCTGGGTTCCCTTTCCAAAGGCATGACGCTGGTAAAACTGGCCGGCGCCTACCAGATGTTCGGCAACGGCGGGGTACGCACCGAGCCGTACAGCTACACCCGGGTAGAGGATACCTTTGGCAATGTAATACTGGAAAAGAATACGGTTCCCAACCGCGTCATCAGCGCGGAGACCGCCACCGTAATGAACCGCCTGCTGCAGGAAGTAACCGGCAGCGAGGGTACCGGTGCGGCGGCCAATCTGGGGGCCATGAATATCCCGGTGGCGGGCAAAACCGGTACCACCGATGACAGCGTAGACCAGTGGTTTGTAGGGGTAACCCCATACTATGTAGGGGTATGCTGGCTGGGTTACGATTCCCGCTACCAGACCGATGACCAGGGGAATATCAAATACTACGCCAATGGCAACCCGATCCCCAATTCCATTCGGTATTCCAGCTACCCGCCCCCGAAGATCTGGAAAGCCATTATGAGCCAGGTGCATGAGGGCGTAAGCGGAAGGAGCTTTGAGACCAGCAATAATGTGACTGCCTACCAGTACTGCAAGCTGACCGGTATGCTGGCCGGCGATGGCTGCACCGAAACGGCCACCGGCTGGTACAAGAATTCCAATATTCCGCAGGTGTGCAGCTACCACAACTACGGCAGCAGCTATGGCATACCGCTGGTGGGCATGACGGCCGCCGAATGCGGTGTGGAATATGCCGACCAATACCTGAATACGGCCTATGCGCTGATCCAGGCGTATGCGAAACAGGGGCAGGTTCTTTCGGTCAAGTCCGCCATTGAGATGGCAAGAAGCGGCAATATCCCCTACGATATGCTGTATGCGACGGAGGAAGGCGACCAATCCGGCTACTACGGCGGATAAGCGCAGAGAAGAAAAAGCATAAAAATATCCCCCTATTGGTGGAAGATCACCGGTAGGGGGGATTTTATATTTTCGGGTGATTTAGCAAGGCGGCGTTATTTGCTGCCAATGAATTCCTGAATGAGAGAGCCGCCGGGGATCAGTTCGGTGCCGATGGGGAAGAAATGACGGTAACTTTCCAGCAGGCGATCCACTGTTTCGCGGTTTTCGCCGGCATCCTCCACTTGTTCCAGCAGTCCGGCAATAATGACGCTGTACAGAAAGGGCTCGTAATCGTGACTGGTGTTGACAAAGACATCGGCGGTGCCGCTGCTGGGCTTCATGTATAGCAGTTCGCCGCGCAGGACATCTTTCCACATCTGCATGGTGCCCAGGGGCGGGGTGCCCCGGTGCAGGTTATCGCGGATGATGCGGCGGGTGAGACGAAGATCGCGGGCATCCAGCAGGGTGCGGCCGTCTTTATCCACATAGTTGGTATTGGGGTGAATATAGATGCCGAAATTGCTGCTGTCCAGGCCCTGCCGCAGCTGCGGCTGCAGGGCATGAATGCCCTCGAAGATGAGAATGGTGTTTTCGTCGTATTCCATCGGCCGGGTAAGGGATGAGCGTTTTCCAGCGGTAAAATCGAAGATGGGAAATTCGGCGTGGCCCTCCCGCATCAGGGTGTTGACGGAATGGCTGAAGCACTCCAAATCCAGTCCTTCGATGGATTCAAAGTTTTTGCTGCCGTCCTCCCACAGCGGCATCACATCCCGGTTGCGGTAAAAATCATCCAGCGAGATGCGCACCGCCCGCCGCCCCAGGGCGGAAAGATCGGAGACCAGCAGATTGGCAGTGGTGGTTTTGCCGGAAGAGGAGGGGCCGCACAGCAGCACAATGTGGCTGCCGCTGGCAGAAACTTTTTCGGTCATGCCGCGCAGCTGATCGCGGAAGCGGTCTTCCACCTGCTGGATAAAGACCTGCGGATTTTCGAAAACAGCGCGGGAAAGTTCGCTGATTTCGCTGGTGTCGCGGCGGTTGATATCGGTCATGGGGAGGCTCCTTTCAAGAGGGGACTTGGTTGGCGCAGAGAATGGCGCCCGCAGGGCGCCCGCCGCAGGCGGGG
>DMMB01000005.1:4826-5662 GCA_003453215.1 Oscillospiraceae bacterium
CCGCCGCAGGCGGGCCGGCGACTTTGCCGCCAAAACCGTCCATCGGACGGTTTGCCCTGCGGGCACGTATCTCAGGCGATCCATTGTATTATACTATACCATACCGGCTGCAAAAATGCAGCACTCACTTTGCACTATTTGTGGCGGCGCAGCAGGCCATAGAGGGAAAGCAGCAAAAAGGCGGCCAGATTTACCAGCACGACGCTGGCGCCGGTGGGGGTAGAAAGCAGAAAAGAAGCCAGAACCCCAATCCAGAAGCAGACCACCGAAAGCACCGCCGCCCCGATCGTTACGCCGAGGAAACTGCGGCTGATGCGCATGGCGGAAAGCGCTGGGAAGATGATAAGACTGGAAATCAGCAGGGTGCCCATCAGGCGCATACCAATGACAATGGTAACGGCCGTCAGCAGGGCCAGTACCATATTGTAAAGATTGGCGCGGATGCCGGTGGCGCGGGCAAAGGTTTCATCGAAGGTGACAGCAAAGATGCGATGATACAGCAGCAGGAACAGCAGCAAAACGGCCAGCGAGAGCAGGACAGCCAGCTTTACATCGGCGGCAGTCATGGTAAGAATGCTGCCGAAAAGGTAATTCATCACATCCACATTGCTGCCGCTGCTGAGGGAAGTCGCCACCACACCAATGGCCAGCGCCCCGCTGGAAACCAGTGCAATGGCGCTATCCCCCGCCAGGCGGCTGCCGCGGCTGAGGCGCAGCAGGAAAAAGGCCGCCAGGATCACGACCGGCAGGGCAACGGTTAAGGGCGCCGCGCCCAGTGCCATCGCCACCGCCATGGCGCCAAACCCCACGTGGGAAAGCCCGTCGCCGATCATGGA
>DMMB01000005.1:5882-13873 GCA_003453215.1 Oscillospiraceae bacterium
TCGCCGATCATGGAATAGCGCTTGAGCACCAGGCTGACCCCCAAAAGCGCCGAGCAGAGCGCCACCAGTGTGCCGGCAATAAGCGCCCGCTGGATGAATGGGTAAGAAAACAGCCCCAAAAGAAGATCACTCATGGTTTTCCCCTCCCATCAACCGGCGATAAAGGGGACTGTGCCGGTATTCTTCCGCAGTGCCGTCAAAGTGCTCCGCCCCCAGGTGCAGAATGCGGCTGGCGTGGCGCAGGGCCTCCGGCACATCGTGGGTGACCATGATGACGGTGACGCCCTGTTCATGGTTTAGTTTATCCACCACCTCATACAGCTCATTGGTAACGGTGGGGTCCAGCCCGGTAAAGGGTTCATCCATCAGGAGCAGACGGCCGGCGGCGCACAGGGCCCGCGCCAGCAGAACCCGCTGCTGCTGCCCGCCGGAAAGCTCCCGGTAACAGCGATTTGCCAGGTCTTCCGCCCCCAGCAGGCGCAGTTTGCTAAGGGCCGTTTCACGGTCGGCGTGGGTGTAAAAGGGCGCAAGGCCTTTGGCGGCCAGCAGCCCGCTGAGAACAACCTCCATGACCGAAGCAGGAAAATCCCGTTGAATGGGCGTTTGCTGGGGCAGATAGCCGATCTGGGAGGGCGGCAGGTGAAAATGGATATGCCCGCCGGTGGGGCGAATAAGCCCGAGAATCCCTTTCAGCAGGGTGGATTTTCCCGCACCGTTTTCGCCTACGATGGCAAGGTAATCCCCTTCCTGCACCGAAAGTTCCAGATGGGAGAGAACGCATTTGCCCTCGTACCCCAGCGAAAGATCACAACATTGAATCAGGGTCATGGATGGGCCTCCTTTTGGGCACAGGCAGCGCATACCCCATACAGAATAGTATTTTTATAATCCACGATGAATCCATGGTGCTCCCGGATGTGCTCGGAAAGGCTTTGCAGCTGGCTGCAATCCAGATGGAACAGCCGCCCGCAGCGTTCGCACACCATATGGGGATGCAGGTGGCAATCGTGGTGATCGCCGGTATATTGGTAGCAGGCGGCAGCCCCCTCTGCAGGGGTAAAGCGGCGCACCTGCCCGGCGGCCGTCAGCCGCTCCAGGTGGCGGTAAACGGTGGCCTTGCTGACTTTTTGCTCCTGCAGAATGGCACAAAGGGCCTCGGCGGTGACGGGGCCGGCCAGCGTCTGCAGCGTTTTTAGGATTAAAGCACCCTGGCGGGTTTGATAGTTTTCTTTCACAGGGGTTCCTCCCGTCGGAGAACTGAAATTTGAAACTCGCTCTCAAATTAGTGCTATTGTAATGCAGGGGGAGGGATTTGTCAAGCACCGAAAAAGAGGAGCCGGGCGGCTCCTCTTTTGGAAGGGGATTCAGTTTAGAACAGGATCGGGAAAATCTCGGAAAGCGCCAGCCCTGCCGCAAAGGAAAGCACATTGGCAGCGATGGCATAGACGGCGGCATTGTGGCGCACTGCCTCTTCCTTGTGGTCGGTGCCGGGCAGCAGGAAGGCGTAGACACCTGCTTCGATGCCGGTGACCGCCAGCTCCAGCAGGATGTACCAGAAGATGATGAACCCGCGGCTGTTCTCCTGCGCGCCCCAGCCCAGCAGGGCAACATTCAGCAGGCACTGGGTAATGAGATTGACCAGACCGATGAAGAGCAGTTGGCTGCGCTTACGGTATTTCCAGCCACAGGCCAGAGCCAGTTCAATGATGAGGGTGATGCACAGCCGTCCAAGGAAACCGATGATCTGCTGGCGGGTGCCATCGGCCTTATCCAGCGTGACTTCACCCACAGCGGAAGTCTCTCCGGTTCCCTCCGTGGGGATGGGGTCGCCGTTGGGATCGGTGAGGGTCGGTGCGGCGATTTCGGCGGGGGATTGGCCGCCCAGGTCCAGCGCGTAAAGGCTATCGAAGGCGTAGCGCTGGGTGATGGTGCTGCAAAGGAAGGTATCACTCTCCGGGAAATACAGCAGCAGCTTAAAGCGCTCCGGAGGGTAGTAGCCCCAGCCGGCTTCATCATCGCCGTGGCACAGCTCGAATAGGTCATCCAAGAAGTAGTAGCCGTCGGTGTCCTTGTAATCCACAAACTTTTGCCATGCGGGATAGGCGGGATCTTCCTTGCCCGCTTCCAGCACATAGGGCAGGTCATCCTCCGGCTGGTAGACGCGGTGGGGGCCGTAGCAGTCCACCTCGGCCAGCATGGTGACATAATAGTCCTCATCCGGCATACCGGTAAAGGTAAAGCTGGCGCTGGGCTTGGGACCGGTATCGGCGAAGGCCAGGCAGCACAGCAGCAGGAGCGCGATGAGGAATGCCAATAGGGAACGCAGGTGCTTCTTCATGGGAAATCCTCCTTGGGTGTCATTTTCTTTTTGGTGAATTCTAAAGTAAGGCTTCTCCTGCAAGAGAAAGCCCTCCTTATCCTTCAATATAACGAACGGCAAAGCCCATTTGCAACAATGGCTCTGTAAATAAAGTGCGGCATTTCTGTAAATTCCCTGCAAGGATTGCAAGAAAAGATAGAAATGCCGCAAATTATTTTATTTTTTAGCCGGTTACCAGCCCATTGATGCCATGCTTGGCATTCACGGTCTTGGCCTTTTCGATATTGGCGAGGTGCTGCTGGTAGGTCGTGGCATAGTAGTGGGTGTATTCCACATCGGTCACAAAGAAGTAATAGGGGGTATCATTGGGGTGCAGGGAGGCATCAAAGGCATCGGTTCCCGCATTGGCAATGGCGCCGATGGGCAGACCGTTGCGGTCGTAGGTATCGTAGGCATCCAGCACCGCCTGCGGCACATTGTCATTGTAGTAGGGCTCCACATAGTCCCAGATGAAATTATTGGTGGTGCAGCTTTGCAGCATGGGGTATTCGCTGGTATTGGAAAGGCGATTGTGGAATACCGAGGAGACATTATACATCTCCTCCACGCTGGCGCTTTCTTTCTGCACGATGGAGGCGAAGATGACCCATTCCTCCAGGGTAAAGCCGCTGTCTTTCAGGGCTGCTTTGTTTTCTTCGGTCAGCACGCGCTTTTCAAATTCCCGCAGCTGGGTGGCAACAATATCCCGGGCGGTGGCATCGGCATAGAAGGAATAGGTTTCCGGATAGAGGAAGCCCTCCAGTATGGTCAGCTTGTTTTCATTGGAGCTCACTTCGGCCAGCCAGTCAAAGTCGTAATCGGTGGCATTGGCCGCCGCCAGATATTCTTCCTCGGTGCACAGCCCGGCTTCGGCCGCAGCTTTGGCCATCTGGAAGGCATTCCAGCCCTCCGGCAGGGTAAGCTTCACCGTTTCCCGGTAGCTGACGGTGGAACAGAGAGCATCGATGAGTTCCTGGTAGCTGCTGCCCTTTTCCAGCGTAAAATCGCCGTACTGGTAGTGGCCGTCCCCGCCATGGGTGCGGCTGTACAGCTTAAAGAGGGTGGTGTTGCCGATGAGCCCGGCTTCTTTCAGTTCCCGGGCGATGGCGGCGGTGCCGCTGCCCTGCGCAATGGTGACATCGATGGTTTCGCCGGTCTTTTTGCCGCCGTTTATTTCGCCCTTTACGGCAAAGATACCGATGACGATGAGAAGAATGAGCACCAGCAGGATCACAAATCCGGCCCGGCGCTTTTTGTATTTTTTATTGGCCATAGTATAAAAACTCCTGTCTTTTTCAGTCAAATTCGTGGGGTTTCCGTCTGCTTATTATAACCGCAAACGAGGGAAAAATCAACCGGCGGCCCGGCGGCATAGAATGGCGGGAGGTGATGGCTAATGATCAAGGGAATTCTGTGGCTTTTGGTGGGATATTTGGCAGTGATCGGGCTGGTGCGGGTGGTTGCCGGTATCGTGGATCTTCTTTGCCCGCCCCGGCCGCCCCAGGGCTGCCGGCTGTATCTGACCGTCAATGAAGACGCCGACTACACCGAAAGCAGCCTGATAAGCTGCCACCGGCTGCTGCGCCGCGGAGAAACCGGCGGGCTGCCCTATGTGGTGCTGCTGCCGCAGGCGCCGGAAGCCGCCGAAATTTGTCGGCGGTACTGCCGCGACTGGCACATGGAGACTTTGGATTTGCCCCCCATGACAAAATGGTGTATGATAAGAAAAGACGACACAGAAAAGGAAGGGGAGCCGCAGGAGAATGGAGCAGGAATGGGAAAAGATCTCCGGAACCGTGGAGGATGTGACCTACCACAATGAGGAAAGCGGCTTTACCGTATTGCTGGTGGATGTGGAAGGTGACCCGGTAACGGTGGTGGGCGAAGTGCCGGAAATTGCCGAGGGCGAAGAAATTACCGCGACCGGCAGTTACAGGGTGCATGGCACCTATGGGGTGCAGTTCCGCGCGGAACTCATCGAACGCACTTTGCCTGCAACAGCCGGGGCCATTCGCCGGTATCTGGCTTCCGGCGCGGTCAAGGGCATTGGCCCGGCACTGGCGGGCCGCATGGTAGCGCGCTTTGGCGATGATACCCTTACCATCATGGAAAAGGAACCGGAGCGCCTGACCGAAGTCCGGGGCATCTCTGCCGAAAAGGCGCAAAAAATAGGGGAAGAATACCAGCGGCAGTTCGGCATCCGCAGCGTGATGAGCCTGTTGGCCTCCCTGGGGCTGCCGGCAGCCACTGCCATAAAAGCCTGGCGGCGCTGGGGCACCAATACCGCCGATGTGCTGAAAAGTGATCCCTACGCCCTCTGCTGTGAGGAGATCGGGGTGGAATTTGAGGAAGCCGATCGCATCGCGGCGCATTTTGGCGTGGCGGGGGAAGATCCCTGCCGGTTGGGCGCGGGATTGCAGTACATCCTGCGGGTCAACAGCCGCAGCGGCCATACCTGCCTGCCCAAAGGAAAGCTGCTTTCCCTCGCGGCGGAATTTTTGCAGGCAGCACCGGAGAGCCTGGAAAATACACTGGCAAGCCTGGTGGAAGATAATACTCTGGCGGCCTATGCAGTGGGCGAAAAGGAATATATCTATCTGCAGCCGCTTTACCGGGCGGAAAGCTATGTGGCCAGCCGGGTGTGTATCGCGCTGCAGCTGCAGCCGCCCCAGCTGGAGGCGATGGAGGATGAACTGGACAAGCTGGAGCAGGCGCAGGGCATTACCTACGATCCGGTCCAGCGCCGCGCCATTGCCGCAGCGGTGCAGAGCCGCCTGTTTATCCTGACCGGCGGCCCCGGCACCGGCAAAACCACCACCCTGCGGGGGATCCTGGCACTGTTGGAACAGCGGGGAGAAAAAGTTTCGCTGGCGGCCCCCACCGGCCGTGCAGCCAAGCGCATGGCGGAAATTACCGGGCGGGAAGCCAGCACCATTCACCGGCTGCTGGAGGTAGAGCCCAAAACCGAGGTACTGACCTTTAAGCGCGGGGAAAAGAACCCCCTGCCGGCCGATGCGGTCATCGTGGATGAAATGTCGATGGTGGATACCCTGCTGATGGAACACCTGCTGCGGGGAATGCGGCTGGGCGCCCGACTTATTATGGTGGGGGATAGCGATCAGCTTCCCTCGGTTTCCGCCGGCAATGTCCTGCGGGATCTTATCCAAAGCGGGTTGGTGCCCTGCGTCCATCTGGAACGGGTATTCCGTCAGGCGGCGGAAAGCCTGATTGTGACCAATGCCCATGCCATTGTGCGGGGTGAAATGCCGGAGCTTGGCTGCCGCACCGGGGATTTCTTCTTCCTGGAGCAGCCGGATGTCTTTGCCCAGCAGCGGCTCGTGGTGGATCTTGTCAGCCGCCGTCTGCCCAAAAGTTATGGGTACGATCCGCTGCGGGAAATTCAAGTCATTACCCCGGCCAAGCAGGGCCCGCTGGGCACCCGGGAGCTGAACCGCCTGCTGCAGATGAAACTGAACCCGCCCGAACGCGGCAAAAGCGAAGCCACCCTGATGGGGCGCACGCTGCGGGAGGGCGATAAGGTCATGCAGATCCGCAATAACTACGATATTATATGGCAGCTGCCGGATGGTACCGCCGGAACCGGTATTTTTAATGGGGATATGGGCATTATTGAGATGTTGGATCCCGGCAGCAAGACCATTCAGGTGCGGTTTGAGGAAAAGCTAGCCACCTATTCGTTCGAAAACCAGGATCAGCTGGAACACGCCTATGCCGTAACGGTGCACAAAAGCCAGGGCAGCGAATTTGAAGCCGTAGTGATGCCGCTGGAACACCGCCACCCCAAACTGCATTACCGCAATCTGCTGTATACCGCGGTAACAAGGGCCCGGCGGCTGCTGATTATGACCGGGCAAAAGGAAACAGTGTATGCCATGGTGCAGAATAACCGCCGCACCCTGCGCTACACCAACCAGAAAGAAATGCTGCAGGAGATGTACAATGAGTGACCGCGTAACGCTGCGGGAAATAGCAGCGAACCTATTGTATCCGCCCCGGTGCCTGCTGTGCGGCAGTCTGTGCGGCTGGGAAGAAACGCTGTGCCCGGCCTGCCGGGAAAAGTGGCCGCAGGCCGGCTGCCGTCTGGAGGAAAACCAGTTCGGCTGCCAAAAGCTTCTTTGGTGTGCCCCTTATGAGGGCGTTTTTCGCCGCGGCATGGAGCAGTTTAAGTTCCAGGGAGTGCGGGAAAGCGGCCGCCTTTTTGGCGGGCTTCTGGCCGAGGCCATCCGGCAGAGCGGCATTCTGCCGGAACTGACCGCAGTGACCTATGTCCCCATGCCGCCGGAGCGGGAGCGTCACCGCGGGTATAATCAATCGGCACTGCTGGCAAAATATCTTTCGCAGGAACTGAACCTGCCGCTGCGGGAGGGGGTGCTGGCCCGGGAGGGCCGGGCAACCGCCCATGCGGCGCAGGGGCGCGCCGCCCGCATTGCATTGGCCGGAGAAAGCTACCGCGCCGGGAAAAAGAAATTGCCGCAGGGGGAGTGCATTTTGCTGGTGGATGACATCCTTACCACCGGCGCCACCATAGAAAATTGTGCTGCGCTGCTCAAGGAACAGGGAGCCGGGAGGGCCTATGGGGCGGCGGTGCTGCGCACCCCCGGGTCGGAGCAAAAAGACAAAAAGGATAAATTGTAAATTTACTGAGAAATCAATGGCCACAGCTTTGACATTACCGGTGGATAATGGTATGATAAATCCATAAATGGGAAAAGCCGCCCCGGCGGCCAAAGCTACAGCGAAATGAGGGAATAACAAGGTGTTTGCAAACGATATCGGAATTGACCTGGGTACCGCCACAACCCTGATTCATATAGCCGGAAAAGGCATTGTCCTGCGGGAACCGTCCATTGTGGCCATGGATGAGCGGAATGGGCAGGTTTTGGCCGTCGGCGATGAGGCCTATACCATGCTGGGAAAAACCGCCTCGGATGTTCGGGTGGTGCGCCCCCTGGAAGATGGCGTTATCAGCGATTACGAAGTGACCGAGCAGATGCTCAAACACTTTTTTGCCAAGGTGAACCCCAGCCGGGTTTTTAAACCCCGCGTCTGTGTTTGTGTGCCCAGCGCCATTACCGAAGTGGAGTCCCGCTCCGTCATCGATACGGTAATGTCCAGCGGTGCCCGCAATGTTTACCTGATTGAAGAACCGGTTGCGGCAGCCATTGGCGCCGGTATGGATATTACCCGCCCCGGCGGGATTGTAGTACTGGATATCGGCGGCGGCACCAGCGATATTGCGGTGCTGTCCCTGAACGGCATTGTCTGCAAAACTTCGGTAAAGATGGCCGGCAATAAGATGAACGCGGCCATCGTGCGGTATGTCCGCAGCACCTACAATGTCCTCATTGGTGATTCGACAGCGGACCGCGTTAAGCGGGAAATCGGCACCGTCTGGACCGAGGGCCAACCCGAAAAGACCATTGAGGTAAAGGGCCGCAACCTGGTAACCGGTCTGCCGCAGAAAATCACCCTTTCCAGTTATGAGCTGGAAATGCCGCTGCGCATCGAGGTGGAGCGCATCATTGTAGCGCTGCAATCGGTGATGGAACAGACCCCGCCGGAACTGGTGGCGGATATTGAGAAGAACGGCCTGCTGATGACCGGCGGCGGC
>DMMB01000005.1:14039-14387 GCA_003453215.1 Oscillospiraceae bacterium
CCTGCTGATGACCGGCGGCGGCGCCATGCTGGATGGCTTGGATAAACTTATCACCAGCCGGGTGCGCATCCAGGCCCACCTGGCCGAAAATCCCGTAGAAGCGGTGGCCATCGGCACCGGCAAGAGCTTTGAGTATCTGGGCAAGCTGTACGATGGCTTTGTCAGCTACACCAATTATTCCAGCCGGTAAGGAATCCAATGAAATTCAGGGCGCTCCCCACATGGGGAGCACCCTTTGGCATACCCGGCTTTCGCCAAAGTCCATCGGGCCGCTGGCTTATTCGGGCGCCCCGTCGGAGGGCTTCGCCCTCCGTACCGCCCCCTCAGGGGGCGGCAGCCCGCCGCAGG
>DMMB01000032.1 GCA_003453215.1 Oscillospiraceae bacterium
CCCGCCTTGCCCCCTGCACAATCCTGCCCCATCCGTACCGAAAGGAGCTCACCCCTCATGCCCATCACCATCCGCCCCGCGGCCGAAAGCGACCTGCCCGCTCTTGCCGCTTTGGAATTGGCCTGCTTTTCCCACCCCTGGAGCGAAAAAAGCCTTGCCGCCACCCTTGGCAGCGGCCGCTCGCTGTTCCTCCTGGCGGAGCAGGCAGGGGAACCGCTTGGCTATCTTGGCATGGAGTATGTGCTGGATGAGGGCGGGATCACCAATGTAGCGGTTTTTCCGGCTTATCGCCGCCGTGGTATTGCCCATGCCCTGATCAAAGAACTGCTGCGCCGGGCCGGCTGCCTCGGTCTCGCTACCGTTACGCTGGAAGTCCGCGCCGGCAATACCGCCGCCATTGCCCTTTACCAAAAAAACAACTTTGTCCCGGTGGGCCGCCGCAAAAACTACTATACCGCACCAACCGAAGATGCTATACTGATGACAGTCACTCTATAACGGAGTAAAAATAAAAAAAGGAGTGTATTACCATGAAAAAGAATCCCATCCACTTTTATTGGGGCCGCAAAAACGGTCTGGTTGTCACCCGCGAGGATGCCGAGGGGAACCACCCCGAAGTGGTTTTTGTCAGCAATCAGCTTTCGCTGGATAAGCTGAAAAAAGCCGGCGTTATCCTCCTGGCGGGGCTGTTCCTGTTCTGGCGCATCAGCCGCCTGGTTCACCGCATTGCCCGCCGCTATCATAAAAAAGAAAATTAATCCGGAGCCTGTATGAAAATTCTCAGTATCGAATCCAGCTGCGATGAGACCGCCGCGGCCGTTATCGAAGATGGCCGAAAAATCTGCTCCTCTGTTATTCACACGCAGGTGGAAGAGCACAAACTATATGGCGGGGTTGTCCCGGAGATTGCCTCCCGCCGCCACATCGAATCCATCTGCGGCGTGACCGCCGAAGCACTGGAACAGGCCGGCCTTACCGTCCGCGAAGTGGATGCGGTTGCCGTTACCGCAGCCCCCGGCCTGATCGGCGCCGTGTTGGTGGGGGTCAATTTTGCCAAGGGCCTGGCGCTTTCGGCAGAAAAGCCCCTCATCCCGGTTCACCACATCCGCGGCCATGTGGCGGCCAATTACCTGGCTCACCCAGAGCTGGAACCGCCCTTTTTGGCCCTCATCGTCAGCGGCGGCCACAGCCACATCGTATTGGTGCGGGATTATTGCGATTATACCATTCTGGGCCGCACCACCGATGATGCCGCAGGCGAGGCCTTCGATAAAGCCGCCCGCAGCGTGGGGCTGCCCTATCCCGGGGGCGTGGCGCTGGATGCCATCTCGCACGAGGGCAATCCCCATGCCTACCCGCTGCCCACCCCTCATGCCGAAGGCGAGTTTAACTTCTCCTTCTCGGGGCTGAAAACGGCGGTCATCAATTTGGCGCACAATGCCGAACAAAAAGGCCAGCCGCTGGTGCCGGCCGATCTGGCTGCCAGTTTCTGCAGCCACGTCAGCGAAATTCTGTGGCAAAAAACCGCCTTGGCGGCCGAACGCTATGGCTGCGATAAAATCGTACTGGCCGGCGGTGTTTCCGCCAATAGCTGGCTGCGGCAGCGTGCCGAAAAGGGCTGTGCCGAAAAAGGCTGGCAGCTTTTCATGCCGCCGCTTTCCCTCACCGGGGATAATGCTGCTATGATCGGCGCGCAGGCTTACTACGAGTATCTGGCCGGCCATACGGCAGAGGTTTCTCTCAATGGCCTGCCCACCATGGAAATCACCGAACAGTTCTAAAGGAAAAAGAAAAGTTTCGATCTATATTAGATTAGGCGGCCCTTTTCTCGTTTTCGGAAACTTAACAAATTTGGTGGTAGCTTTTCCCGCGGGGATAGGGTATAATAGTTGCGTAAAAAAGTCCG
Organism: Oscillospiraceae bacterium; assembly: GCA_003453215.1. Classification (GTDB taxonomy): domain Bacteria; phylum Bacillota; class Clostridia; order Oscillospirales; family Ruminococcaceae; genus Angelakisella. The sequence continues at coordinate 1,907 of DMMB01000032.1, forward strand.
GGGCTTTCCCGGCATAATTAGAAGGGAGATTGTAAAATGGCACTAACTTCCAACAAACATGTTCTCAAATGGGTAGACGAAATGGTCGCCCTCACCAAACCGGATCATGTCGTCTGGATCGATGGCAGCGAAGAACAGCTGGAGGCGCTGCGCGCCGAAGCCTGCTCCACCGGTGAAATGATTAAGCTGAACGAGGAAAAACTGCCCGGCTGCTATCTGCATCGCTCCGCAGTAAATGACGTTGCCCGTGTTGAAGGCCGTACTTTCATCTGCACTCGCAATAAAGAGGATGCCGGTCCCACCAATAACTGGATGGACCCCAAGGAAACCTACGAGAAGCTGGGCAAGCTTTTTGATGGCTCCATGAAGGGCCGTACCATGTATGTCATTCCTTACTGCATGGCTCATGTCGGCTCTCCTTTTGCCAAGGTAGGCTTCGAGCTGACCGATTCCATCTATGTCGTTCTCTCCATGGCCATCATGACCCGCATCGGTCAGAAGGTACTGGATTTCCTGGGCGATGGCGAAGACTTTGTTAAGGGTCTGCACGCCAAAAAGGACCTCAGCGAAGAGGATCGTTATATTGTCCACTTCCCGGAGGATAACACCATCTGGAGCATCAATTCCGGTTACGGCGGCAACGTTCTGCTGGGTAAAAAGTGCTTTGCTCTGCGCATCGCTTCTTTCCAGGCCAAGACCGAAGGCTGGATGGCCGAGCATATGCTCATCCTCGGCATCGAAAATCCCGAGGGCGAGACCAAGTACATCACTGCAGCATTCCCTTCTGCCTGCGGCAAAACCAACCTCGCTATGCTCATCCCGCCCAAGAAGTATGCCGAACTGGGCTACAAGGCCTGGTGTGTCGGCGATGACATTGCCTGGCTGCGCATTGGCCCCGATGGCCGTCTTTGGGCAGTGAACCCTGAATATGGCTTCTTTGGCGTAGCGCCCGGCACTAATGCCAAGAGCAACCCCAATGCCCTGGCCACCACCCGCAAGAATACCATCTTCACCAATGTCGTGCAGAATTTGGACGATAACACCGTTTGGTGGGAGAAGCTGGATAAGAATCCTCCCAAGCACGCGCTCAACTGGAAAGGCGAGCCCTGGGACGGCAGCGATGGCACCGCCGGTGCTCATCCCAACAGCCGCTTCACCGCACCCAGCCTCAACTGCCCCTGCCTCTCTCCGGAGTATGAAAATCCCAATGGCGTTCCGATCTCTGCCATCGTATTCGGCGGCCGTCGTGCCAAGACCGCTCCGCTGGTTTATCAGTCCCGCGATTGGGCTCACGGTGTCTTTGTAGGCTCTGTTCTGGCCAGCGAGACCACCGCAGCCGCGACCGGCGCTGTCGGCGTTGTCCGCCGCGACCCCATGGCCATGCGTCCCTTCATCGGCTACCATGTCGGCGATTACTTTGCCCACTGGCTGGAGATGGGCGAAAAGCTGGGCGATAAGGCTCCGAAGATTTTCCACGTCAACTGGTTCCGCACCGATGATGAGGGCAATTTCCTGTGGCCCGGCTTCGGCGATAATATGCGCGTCCTGCTGTGGATCCTGGCCCGCTGCGATGGCAAGGTCAGCGCCCGCGAGACCGAAATCGGCTACCTGCCCTATGTCAAGGATATTGACATCGAGGGTCTGGAAAACGACGGTAAGGAGTTCACCCACATGATGCTGGATGAGCTGCTCTCTGTGGATAAGGCCCTGTGGCGTGAGGATGCCGAAAACATCGAGGAATTCTATGCCTCCATCGGCGATCGCCTGCCTGCTAAGCTGCATGAGGAACTGGAAACCCTCAAGAAGAATCTCCAGTAATTCCTTTCCCATAAAGTACAGCCGGCTCCCTCATCGGGCGATGGGGGAGCCTTTCCCTAAAATTCACCGCCGGAGGACGCCATGGAAAGCATTTTTGAAAACACCACCACCCTTACCCGCCAGAACCTCACCGAGATGGCCCGCGCGACCGTTCCCCGGTGGAGCCTGCTGGTGGGCATCATTCCGGCTGTCCTTGCGGTGGCTGTCGCCATTTGGGATTTGGTCCGCCGGGGCATCGGCTTGGGGCCGGGGCTGTTGCTGCTGGCGGCCTTTGCCCTGGTGATGACCACCTACGGAGCGCCGGCGCGGGTCGCACTCAAAATTGCCAAGCGCAATTTTAAAAAATACGGCAGCGAAGTCACCGCCACCCTCTGCTTCTATGAGGATAAGGTCGTCGTCCGCAACCATCAGGAAAATTCCGAAGGGGATCTTCGTTATGAACAGATTTTAGCCGTCCGCCAAAGTGCCCGCCTTTATCTGTTGGAACTCCCCGGGAAAACAGCTCTGCTGATGGAAAAAAGCACCTTTACCAAGGGCACCGCGGAGGAATTCCCCGCCTTTATGCGGCTGAAATGCCCCGACCGGGTCGCTTTTTAAGGGAAATCCCCATAAAAAAGACTTACATCCGGGGAAAAAGTGTGCTATACTGTTTCCCGTAAAAAGTGTGATCTGTAATCTGATAGCATCCCTTTCTAATAGAAATAAGTCCCATGGGCGTAGTCTATTGCAAGTGCAAAAGATTACGCTTTTTATTATTTCTTACAGGGAGGGCAAAGCAATGCCAAAAACCAAAACACAGGGAATTGTATTCGGAATATTGATGTCATTTTTTATGGCATACGGCATGGAGGTCTACAATATCGCCATCCGCATGGGTTACAACCTGACAGCAGGACAGGGTTTTTCGTCCATTTCCTATCCGGTGTTCCTCGAAGCACTGAAAGAAGCCGTGGGAATGAGTGTGATCGTTTTCATTGCCTCCAATTTGGTTGGCAATCGGACTGGGGACGCCTTTATGGCAAAATACTGTGACCCCGGGAAAGATAATCCCTATTTCTGCCGGATCATGCGGCAGGCGGGCACCATATTGGTCATGTGCCCCCTTATGAGCCTCATCGCGTCGGTTCTTTTTCAAATCATTTTAGGGGGTCAGCCGCTGTTCCGGCTGCCGGCCATCTGGATCGGAACGGTTATGAAAAACTTCCCGATGGCTTTCTTCTGGAATATGTTTGCCGCCGCGCCCCTCGTCCACTGGATATTTGAAAAATGGAATAACCGCTCCCCCCAAAGCGGCCGCTCCGCATAAGTCCATCCGGCAACAAAAAAGCCCCCACCGCATGGTGAGGGCTTTTCGCTTGTTCTATTATCGGTTTATATGACCTTTTTCTTCAGCCAGCGGCCGCTCAGGTACCGCGGCAGGTAAAAGGCAATGCGGATGAGCCAGTCTGCCACGATGGCAATCCACACGCCCATAATGCCCCACCCGAAGGAAACAAACAGATGGCTGCACAGAATGCGCCCCAACCACATTCCGGTCATCGCGCCGATCAGGCAGAACCGCACATCGCCCGCCGCCCGCAGGCAGGGGGTAATGGTAAAGGCCAGCGGGTACAGTGTCACCACAATGCAGAAGTAGAACCGCAGCAGCTGCAGGGCAATCTGTGTGGTTTCCGGTGTCAGCTTAAACAGCGAAAGAATGGGATTCGCAAAAAGCAGCGTCCCGCCCGCTGTAATAAAGAGACAAATGTATGCCAGTCCCACCAGCCACCGGGTGTAGTATTTGGCGTCCTCGGTTTTGCCGGCGCCCAGGCATTGCCCCACTATGGGCACCGCCGCCAGATGAATGGCCGAAGTTGGAATGAGAATAATGCTCTGCAGCGTGTTCATCACGGCATTGGCGGTAATCGCGCTGGTTACCAGGGTGGAAACCAAACTTGCCACCAGCAGTTTGCCAATATTAAAGGCGGCACTTTCCAGCCCGCTGGGGATACCAATGTGTAAAATCCGCCCGAACATCTCCTTTTGAAACCGCAGGTCACGCAGGGAGCGGATCCCCACTTGGCAATCCGGCCGCAGCAGCTTATACATCATAATAACGGCCCCCAGGATGCGGGAAGCCAAGGTAGCCAGTCCGGCTCCCAATACTTCCAGCCCAAAGCCATAAATCAGAATGGCGTTGCCGATGAGGTTCAGTATATTGGCCGCGGTGCTTACCGTCATCGAAAGTTTGGAATTCCCGACCGCCCGGAAAACGCTGGCCCCGACATTATACAGCGCCAGAAAGGGGTAGCTTATAATGGAAATAGTAAAATAGGTGCGGGCATAAGCCATCACCTGCGGTTCTATCTGCCCAAACAGCAGCACCAGCAGCTCATCGCGGAACAGCATAAACAGCACCGAGATCATCAGCGAAAAGCCCACCAGCAGCAGGCAGAGCTGCCCTACGCTGCGCCGGGCATTTTCTTCCTCCCCCCGGCCAATGTACTGCGCCAGTACCACTCCGCCGCCGGTGGCCAGTGCCGGGAATAGCCACAGGAACACCGCATTTACCGAATCAATCAGCGATACGCCGGAAACAGCGGCTTCGCTGCAGCTGGCTACCATGACGGTATCTGCCATGCCAATGGTCATCGCCAAAGCCTGTTCGATCATCAGCGGCACCAGCAGCCGCCGCAGGTCTTTTCGGCTGAACATTCTCTCCAATTTTCCTGTCTCCTTTTCTCTCTGCAAAAATTACGAGCTTTTATTGTAGCACGCCCACCCCCTAATTGCAATTCCGAATTTCAGCAGGGCGGGGCAGGGCCGCAGGCCCCGCCGCCCTCCGGGCGGCTTTGCGGGCTTCGCCC
>DMMB01000017.1 GCA_003453215.1 Oscillospiraceae bacterium
ACGGCCCTTTCACGGCTGTAACACGGGTTCGATTCCCGTCCGGGTCACCAATTAAAAAAAGACGCCGGTATGGCGTTTTTTTTATGGGGAAACCCGGGAAAAAGCCCATGACCGACCGGCGGTTACGGAACAGGCAGAGCGCGGCAAAGAGGCCGCCGCCCTGTCTTGTTTTTTTTATTTTACTGCCTGTTTTAAGCAAAAGGCGAGGAGGGAATGCAGATGACCATTACCAAACTGGAGGAGCGGGATATTGCCGGCTGCCGGGAAATCTACAATTACTATGTGAAGAACACCAGCTTTTCGCTGGAGGAAGCGGAGCTGACCGCGGAACAATATGCAGAGCGGGTGCACAGCGTGATGGAGTGGTACCCGTTCCTAGTGGTGCGGGATGACGCCGGGGAAACGGCGGGCTTTGCCTACCTCAGTGCATTTAATCCCCGCAGCGGCTACCGCTATACAGCGGATCTTTCGATTTATACCGCGCCGGACCTGCGCGGGGTGGGGCTGGGCGCAGCGCTGCTGGAAGCCATCGAGGAAGAGGGCCGCAAAATGGGCTTTACCAATGTGGTATCGCTGATTACCGATGAAAATGAGGCCTCCTGCCGGTTCCACGAAAAACACGGCTTTGTGAAAGAGGGGCACCTGCAGGGTATTGCGGTGAAGTTTGGCCGGCGGTGCGGGCTGTGTTACTATCGGAAGGCGCTTTGAAAGAATTTTTATAAAAATCCCCGGCGGGAGAGGAAAACCCTTTCCGGCCGGGGAGCTTTTTCTTCAGGGGGACAATCAGTCATCGACATCAAAGGCTTCCAGGCCGCGCTTGGCTTCCACCTTGACATCGCCATGGCGCACCATAAGCATGGTGAAAAACGCCAGGCCCACAAAAATGGCGGAATACAGGAACAGCACCGAGTAGCTGACGTGCTTGAGCAGATAGCCGGCTACAATGGGGGTGATGGTCTGGGCGGCCATGCTGGCGGTGTAGTAATAGCCAGTGAATTTGCCGACATCGCTGCCGCGGCACATTTCCACTACCATGGGCAGGCTGTTGACATTGATGGAGGCCCAGGCCACGCCGACCAGCGCAAACAACGCATACAGCGCCGGGTGGAAAGAGTGATTGAACAGGGTGTAAACATAGCCGGAAGCGAAGCAGGCCGTAAGCAGCAGTACGCCGAACAGAATGGTGCGGCGGCGGCCCACCCGGCTGGCGGCAATGCCGACCGGAATGTAGGAACAGATGGCGCCGGCGGTGGCGATGGTGAGGCACAGGGTGGCATCGCCCAGCGCCATGCCCCACATCTTATCGGCAAAGGTGGTGAACCAGGTTTCAATGGCATTATAGCCGATGAACCACAGCGCAATGGAGGCCAGCAAAAAGCCCAGGCTGCGGCGAACGGCGGGGGGCAGTTTTTCATTGCCGCTTTCATCCACTTCGGCCAGGTTCCACTCGGGGTGTTCGGCTTCCAGCGCCATATTTTCTTCGTGCAGTTTTTTCTCCCGGATGGTGGCAAACAGAATACCGACCGAAACGGCCATAATGCCCGCCACGATGGCAAAGAGCGGCAGATAATTGACGTGCTCCAGGCCGGCCACGCGGCTGGAGGAATACAGCACACTGGTGATAAGCAGGTACAGAATGCCACCGACCGCGCCCATCAGGTTAATGATGGCATTGGCGCGGCTGCGCAGGGGCTTGGGGGTGACATCCGGCATGAGGGCCACCGCCGGGGAACGATAGGTGCCCATGGCGATGAGCAAAAGGCCCAGTACGGCAATGAACAGCACCAGCTTGGTAACGGTGGGATGGGCAGCGTAGCTGTTATCCAGAATGGGCAGCAGCATCATAAGCAGGACGGCACAGCCGGTGCCGCACAGGATAAATGGCATCCGGCGGCCCATGCGGCTGCGGCAGCGATCGCTGATGGCGCCGAAGAGCGGCAGCAGGAACAGGGCCAGGACGTTATCCGCCGCCATAATGACGCCGGAGTAAGTTTCATCCAGGTGGAAGGTGTAGGTGAGGATCTTGGGGATGACGCTGTTGTACATCTGCCAGAAGGCGCAGATGGAAAAAAACGCGAGCCCCACCAGAATGGTGCGCTTGTTGTTCAGCTTCATGGGTGATACTCCTCTTTGCCGCAGATTAATTGCCGGGAATGAAGAAGAAAACGGCTGCTTTTATCATAGCGTAAATGAACGGTATTTACAAGCGGTGAAGAGAGAGTTTACAATTTGCGCCTTGCACCGGCGGGGAAACTTTGCTACAATAAGCGGCATATACGGCCATAGGAGGAATAGTTTGGCGGGAATTTTCCCATATTATCCCGTGGCGGAGGAAATTTCCCGAAGGAGAACCATAAAAAATGATTTGGAGATATCTTTTGTGTGCGGCGGCGGCCTACCTGCTGGGCAGCATCAGTACCGGGGTTCTGGTAAGCCATCGGCTGTTCCATGATGATGTGCGGAAATACGGCAGCGGCGGTACCGGCGCCACCAATATGCTGCGGACCTACCGCCTGAAGGCGGCCCTGATAACCTTTGCCGGCGATGCCCTGAAGGCGGCGCTGGCAGTGGGACTGGGACGCTTTTTGGCAGGGTTTGATGGCGGGTGCCTGGCGGCGGTTTTTGCGGTGATCGGGCATATGTGGCCCCTGTATTTCGGCTTTCGGGGCGGCAAGGGCATTGCCTGCACCGTAGGCGCTGTGGCAGTGCTCTCCCCTATCTTGCTGATCCCGCTGGTGGTGCTGTGGGCGGTGCCGGTGGCGCTTAGCCGGTGCATCTCATTGGGCTCCATTCTGGCGGCCATCGGCCTGACCCCGGCGGTGGCGCTGTGGTGCCATGGGCAGGGCTTGGCGCCGGCTTTCCCGGTGGGGTGTGCGGCGGTGATAACGCTGCTTATTTTGTGGGCGCACCGGGAGAACATGGTGCGCCTGGCCCAGGGCAAGGAGAATAAAATATGAGAAAACGGGGAACGGCTGGTTTGGCGGGCGCAGCCCAAACCGCCCGCAGGGCGGTTT
>DMMB01000068.1 GCA_003453215.1 Oscillospiraceae bacterium
GCGAACGCCGCCGTCTGTGGATCTGCGTCGGGCTGCTGCTGGTTCTCCTTTATATTTCTATGGGCCACATGATGGGCCTGCCGCTGCCCTCTTTCCTTTCCGGCCATCACAATGCCCTGTGGTTCGGTCTGGTGCAGCTGGTGCTTACCCTGGCCATTGCGGTGCTGCAGTTCCGCTACTTCCGCCGGGGCTTCTCCTCGCTGTTCCGCGGGGCCCCCACCATGGATACACTCGTGGCTGTCGGCTCCTCCGCCGCCATACTGTATGGCGTTTATGCCATCATCCGCATTGCCCAGGGGCTGGCCGCCGGGGATATGGAACTGGTTGCCCAGTACCACATGGATCTTTACTTTGAATCCGCCGGCACCATTCTCACCCTTGTCAGCGTGGGCAAATACTGGGAAGCCCGCAGCAAAAGCCACACCGCCGATGCCCTGCAGAAGCTGATGGCCCTGGCCCCCGCCACCGCCCACTTGCTGCGGGATGGCAAGGAAGTGGAGGTCCCGCTGGAAGAAGTTCAGCAGGGCGATCATCTCCTTGTTCGGGCGGGTGAAGCCATCCCGGTGGATGGCACCATCACCGAAGGACAAGCCGCTGTGGATGAATCCGCCATCACCGGCGAAAGCCTGCCGGTCGATAAAGCCGTCGGCGATCCCGTCACCGGCGCTACCCTGTGCCGCAGCGGTTATTTCACCATGCAGGCCACCCATGTAGGGGAAGAAACCACCCTCTCCCAGATCATTCATCTGGTGGAGGATGCCGCCGCCACCAAAGCGCCCATCCAGCGCATTGCCGATAAAGTCGCTGCCGTTTTTGTCCCGGTCGTCATCAGCATTGCTGTTCTGGCCATGGTCATTTGGCTGCTCGTCGGCCAAACACCCGCCTTTGCCCTTTCCATCGGCATTGCCGTATTGGTCATCAGCTGTCCCTGCGCCTTGGGTCTGGCCACTCCCACCGCTATTATGGTGGGCACCGGCCGCGGCGCGGAATACGGCATTTTGGTGAAAAGCGCCGAAGCGCTGGAGCGTGCCCACAGTATTACCACTGTCGTGCTGGATAAAACCGGTACCGTTACCACCGGTCAGCCCGCCGTCACCGATGTCGTGGAGCTGGATGCCCGTCTGCTGCCAGTGGCCCACGCGCTGGAAGCCGCCAGTGCCCACCCGCTGGCCGCCGCTGTCACCGCCTACTGTGAGGAAAAGAATATTCCCCTTTCCCCGGTCTCCGATTTTTCCGCCCCGGAAGGACAGGGGCTGATTGCCCGGTTCCATGACGAAACCATCTGGGGCGGCAATGCCCGCTTGGCCGGCGCCATGGGCTGCAATATTACCGCCCTTTCCGCCCAGGCGGAAGAACTGGCCGCCCGCGGCCGGACGCCCCTGTACTTCGGCGCCGGCACCACCCCCCTGGGCCTTATCGCGGTGGCCGATCCTCCCCGGGAAACCAGCGCCGCCGCCATTGCTGCCCTGCGGCAGATGGGTCTTTCGGTTCTGCTGCTCACCGGCGACCACCGCCGTACGGCCGAAGCCATTGCTAAGGAAGTCGGCATCCCCCGCATCATCCCGGAGGTGCTGCCGCAGCAAAAGGAAGCGGTCATCCGCTCGCTGCAGCAAAAGGGCGAAGTGGTCGCCATGGTCGGCGATGGCATCAATGATGCGCCCGCACTGGTTCGTGCCGATATCGGTATCGCCATTGGGGCCGGCACCGATATTGCCATCGATTCCGCCGATATTGTCCTCATGCACAGCGATCCCGCCGATATTCCTGCGGCCCTGCAGCTTTCCCGCAGCGTGCTGCGCAATATCAAGCAAAATCTCTTCTGGGCATTCCTTTATAACAGCATCGGCATTCCCATTGCCGCCGGGGTATTCTACTCTTTGCTGGGCTGGAAGCTCAGCCCCATGCTGGCCTCCGCCGCCATGAGCCTTTCTTCGGTCTGCGTGGTCAGCAATGCTTTGCGGCTGCGCGGTTGGAAGCCCAAACTCCCCGCCGCCAATACCCTGCCGCCTGTTACCGAAGTTGAATGCACCCTCCTCCCGCAGCAAGCTGCTCCCACCGCTGAATCCCAGGAAACCGCCGCCCCCGCGGCAGGCCAGTCCCTCACGCTCCACATTGAGGGCATGATGTGCAATCACTGCGTCGGCCGGGTCAAATCCGCCCTGGAAGCCCTGCCCGGCGTCACCGCCGAAGTAAATCTGGCCAAAAATACTGCCACCCTCACCATGGCCGAACCCCACTCCGTCGAAGAGCTGACCGCCGCCGTAGAAGCCGCCGGTTACAAGGTGACAAACGCCGAATAATATGCTATAATAGTCGGGTATTCCTATTTACCCGGCTATTTTTGCCCGAAAGGAGCATTTCCCATGGGATTTCGTCCAATGGTTAGTTCTACCCTCAGCAGCATTGCTGCCATCACCCTGGGCGGGGTGCTCACCGTCATCGGCATCGTCAAGGAAATCCGTCCGATGGCCATTGCCGGTATTGTACTGGCCGCCATGGGCGTCATCGTTTTTATTGCAGCCTTTATCCGGGCCTGGCGCTCCCTTAAACAGGATGAAAAACAAAAAGGAGGTCCCGCGAGATGAGCTTATTCCGCAGCAACGGCCAGCTGGAGCAAAAGCTGGCACAAAACAATGATCCCCTGAAGCAGAAAAAACTGTGGCTCAAATCCTTTTACTGTGCGGCGGTGCTGGCCGCACTGGGTCTGTTTTTCCTCCTGGCGATGGACAGCCGCTTTACCGTATTCGGGTGCGTGCTGCTCGGCTCGGCCGCCTTTGTCTTTGTGGATGGTCTGGTGACCAAAAACCGCAAATAGCCCCACCGGAGAAGCCCTGCGCTTCTCTTTTTTTGCCAAAATCGCGAACATATGTTTCACGTGAAACAATTTCCCCCGTTCGCTTTTTATGGGGAATACAAAAACCCCGCCGTGTGCTATACTGGGGTCAGAAATCATTCGGGAGGTGCCCTATGGACCTTATTCGTTTCGGCTCGTTTTTGGCGCAGCTGCGCCGTGAAAAGGGCTTGACCCAGCAGGCGCTGGGCGAACGCCTCGGCGTGACCAATAAAACCGTTTCCCGCTGGGAGACCGGCTGCTACCTGCCGGATGTGGAGATGCTTTCGCTGCTCTCCCGGGAATTCGGCGTCAGCATCAATGAGCTGGTTGCCGGGGAACGGCTTATCGCCGAGGACTTCAAAAAGGCCGCCGATGAAAACCTTGTCACCGCACTGGACCACAGCACCTTCACCCTGAAGGAGAAGCAGGCGTTCTTTAAGAAAAAATGGCGGCGGGAGCATCGCTCCACCATCCTCCTCTGCGCCGTCGCGTGGCTCGTCCTGATCATCGTATTAAGAATACGGGGCGTCCAACCGGAGCTTTGCGGCGCGGTAGGCGGGCTGCTCGCCCTTTTTAATTATGCCGTTCTCAATAACCGCATGATGGCGTATGTCGAGCGGAACAGCTTCCCTCCTGTACGGTAAGGACTTTTGCCGCCCGGCTTTTCCATTTTCCACATCGGTGCTCCTTCCCCCAACCGCCCCGCAGGGGAAGCGGCGCTGCGCGCCGCC
>DMMB01000029.1 GCA_003453215.1 Oscillospiraceae bacterium
CCTGCGGCCCCGGCACTCGGCCCCGAGCCAGAACCAAGGGAGGAAACCAGAAATGAGCAGCAAATTCTTCGACAAAGAGATGGACCCAGCCTGCCGGTACTGTGCCATTGGCACCCCCAATGTGGATAAAGACTTTGTGCTGTGCCCCAAACGGGGGGTCATGGCGGCGGAGGAGCACTGCGCGGCATTCCGGTACGATCCGCTGCGGCGGGAGATCCGCCGGGCGCCGAAAATTACTGCCGGAGATTACCGCCCGGAGGATTTTGAACTGTAACCCATCGGCCAAGGGAGGAAACCGAAAATGAAGCAGAAAACCGGAAAACTGACCGTTTTGACAGTGCTGCTGCTGACGGTGTGCATTGCAGCAGGAGCCATTGGCCTGCCCCGGCTTTTGGGAGAAAACCTCTCTTTGCCGGAGGCGGCAGAACCGGCGCTGCCCGGCACCGCCCTGTGGGTTGGTATGGACGAGCTTTCCCTGGAACTGCCGGAAAATGCCGGGGCCAAGGAGCAGCAAAAGGCCCAAAAGGAAGCGCTGCGGCAGCTGCTTGTTTTTGCCAGGGAGAACCGCATAGAAACGCTGTATTGGCAGGTGGAAGGGGAAGAGGACTACGACCATTTGCAGACCCTTTGCAAGGCGGCCAATGGTTCCCCGGCCATTTGGGCGGCGGTAAGCGGCGAGTATGCCCCCACCAAAAAGCTGCGGCTGCAGCCGGCGGGGATTGCCCTGTGGGGGGACGGCAAAACAGCCGGAGAACTGCAGGGACGGCTTACCGACCTGAAAGAGACCGGGTTGCCGCTGGCGCTGCGGTGCGATGCTTCCCTGACGGGGGCAGAACTGACTGACCTGGCTCAGCAGTATGATTTGCAGCGGCTGCTGCCGGTACTGCCGGCGGTGGCCGGCCGGGAATACATTGCCATGAATGAAAGCTGGCAAGGTCTGGCGAAGGAGATCACCCCGGTGGTGACAGAACTGCAAAGTGGAATTACCGGCAGTCAGCTGTTCTACAATGCCAGAAATAACAAGGCGGCGGGCTTTGTGCTGGGGAATTACCGGGAGATAAGCAGTGACGCGGCCATAAGGGGCCTGCTGCTGAGCTATACCGATGGGGCGCAAACGCAGCCTTTAACAGCGGTTTCGCTGGATTATTCCAGAGAGCTGCACATTGGCTACCCGGCCAATAATGCCACTGTTTATACGGCCAAGGTATTCATCATGGGAACCAGCGATCCGGAAAAATCGCTGACAATGGATGGGAAAGCCATTGAACGCACCGGCGAGGGCGGCTGCTTTGGTGTAGCGGTGGATTTGAGCTACGGGAAAAATTACTTTACGTTCCGCAATGGCGAGGAGACCCTGACCCTGACAATCCGCCGCAGCGATGGCGGCGGCGATGGAACGACCTCCACCCTTACCTCCCGGTTCCCCACCAGCAATGCGGCGGTTTGGGCCGGACAGGAATTGACGTTCCAGTGCGTGGCGCCCAGCGGCAGCAAGGTAACGGCGGTGATCCACGGAGAAACGGTGACGCTGCAGCAGGCGGCAGCAACGGCCAAAAATGGCATTGCCGCCACCTACAAGGGAACTTATCGGGTGCCGGCCAATCTCCCGACCGGAGAAATTCAGGACTGGGGGCCCATTCAATACACACTGGTGTGGAACGGCAAGACCACAAATTACGAATCGGCCGGCCGGCTGTATGCAGCCGGAGCCAACACGACCCCGGCTGTTCTGGCCGATACGGAAAATGTAAGTTTGCTGGAGGACTTTACCGATGACAGCAGCTTTATTGCCACCTATCACCGCGGGGCATTGATCCCGATGGTGGCGTGCTTCCAGCACAATGGCACCATCTTTTACGAAGTGGCGGGCGGTTACATCAGCAGCGACCGGGCGACGGTGGCCGAAACCCCGGCGGCGGAGAATATCGCGCTGGGCAAAGCTTCTTCGGTGACGGAAGGACGGCTGACCACCATTACGCTGCCCTGCCAAGACTACCCGGCAGCGACCGCCTGGCGGGAAGGAAATCGGCTGACGGTTTACCTGGAAAACGTCGCTCTGCCGGAGAGTGCCGAAGGCATTGCGGCGCCGATGGTGACGGAGGCCCGGTGGGAAGCGGCGGAGGGCGGCGTGAACCTGCTGCTGACGCTGGAGGAGGAAAACTACTGGGGCTATGACCTGCAGTATACCGAGCAGGGCGCCCTGCTGCTGAGCCTGAAACAGCCGCCCAAGGTAAGCACGACCCCCGGCAAGCCATTGGAGGGGGTAACGGTCATGGTGGACCCCGGCCACGGCAATAAGGACTGCGGCGCCTATGGGGCAGCGGGGGAATACGGCCCGGCAGAAGCGGAACTGAACCTGGCGGTGAGTCTGGCACTGCGCGACCGGTTGGAGCAGATGGGGGCGACGGTAATCATGACCCGAACCACCGATGACCGCAGCGTCCCGAAAGTGACGCTGGATGAACGGGTGCACATGGCGGTGACAGAAAAACCGGATTTCTTCCTTTCGGTGCACCACAACAGCACCGGCCTGACCCGAAACGTGACGGCCGACTGGACGGTGAGCTATTACTGCGAGGACCAGAGCGAAAGCTATGCGGCGGCACTGGCGGCAGCGGTAACCGGCGCTACCGGCCGCAATACCGATGGGGAGGAATGGGGCTACTACTATGTGACCCGTTTGGGCTTCTGCCCGGCGGTGCTGTTTGAAGTAGGTTTTATCCCCAATCCCCAGCAGTATGAAGCCTGTGCCGACTGGGAGGTTATCTGTGAGACGGCCAGCGGGCTGGCGGAAGGACTGCTGCGAAGCATACCGCAGTAAAGGCAAAAGAAAATGGGCGGCGCACCCTATAGGGCGCGCCACTTTGGAGAACGCAGGAAAAAGCGGGGGAGGGCCGCAGGCCAAGCCGTCCGGAGGACGGCTTCGGCGGGCGA
>DMMB01000086.1:0-557 GCA_003453215.1 Oscillospiraceae bacterium
CAATGGGTGCAAAAACAGCGGCGGGCGGCATCCGTCATGGATCCCGCCCGCTGCAAAAGTGCATTGGTTAGCGTATTATGGTATTATTCCTCTTCCATCATGCTCTTGGCATCGGCAATAACCTCTGCCTCCTTCTCCTTGGGCAGCTGCTCATAGCGGGCGAAGGTGAGGGTAAAGGAACCGCGCCCCTGGGTAATGGAACGCAGGGAGGTCGCAAAATCGAACATCTCGCTCATGGGTACTTCCGCCTCAATTTCCTGCAGGCCGTCTTCGGCAGGGTTCATACCCATCATGCGGCCGCGGCGCTTGGAAAGTTCGGAGTTAATATCGCCCATGTTCGCGGCGGGAACCTGAACCTTCAGGGTGCCGATCGGTTCCAGAATGACCGGATTGGCTTGGGGCAGACCCGCCTTGTAAGCGAGGGAAGCCGCGGTCTTAAAGGCCATTTCGTTGGAATCTACCGGGTGGTAGGAACCATCCACCAGGGTTGCCTTCAGACCCACTACGGGGTAGCCAGCAATCATACCGCGGGAAACGCAGTCCTGCAGGCCCTTTTC
>DMMB01000086.1:754-6179 GCA_003453215.1 Oscillospiraceae bacterium
GCCCTTTTCAACGGCCGGGAAGAAGTTCTTGGGCACCGCGCCGCCAACAACCTTCTCTTCAAATACGAGAGAATCGCTGTCGCAGGGCTCAAATTCAATCCAAACATCACCGTACTGGCCATGGCCGCCGGATTGTTTCTTATGTTTGCCCTGTACGCGCACTTTCTTCCGGATGGTCTCGCGGTAAGCCACACGGGGCTTCACCAGCGCTACATCGATACCAAACTTGGATTTCAGCTTGGAAACGACGACATCCAGGTGCTGCTCGCCCAGGCCGGAAATGACCTGCTGCTTGGTCTCCACGTTATTTTCAAAGCTAATGCAGGGATCTTCTTCGATCAGGCGCTGCATCGCACCGGCAATCTTAGCCTCATCGCCCTTGCCCTTCAGCACAATGGCCATGGAAAGGCAGGGAGCCGGGAACTCGGTGGGCTTATAGGAAATCACGCGCTTGGCATCGCACAGGGTATCGCCGGTCACCGCGCTGGAAAGCTTGGTGATGGCGCCGATATCGCCGGCCGTAATGCTGTCTACTTCATCCTGCTTCTTGGCGCGGCAGCACAGCAGCTTGCCCAGGCGCTCCGGTTCCCCGGTGCGGGCATTGACCGGGGTCATGCCGGCCGTCAGTGTGCCGGTAATCACCTTTACAAAGGACAGTTTGCCTACAAAGGGGTCGGCAACGGTCTTGAATACAAAAGCGGATTCGGGGGCGTTGGGATCGCACTTCACCGTCTCTCCCTCTACGGTTTCCTCGCAGCAGCCCTCTGCGGCGCTGGGCAGGAAGTGTACGATGGAATCCATCAGGACCTGGCTGCCGGAACCGGTTGCCGCGCTGCCGCAGAATACCGGGGCAATGGTACCGCTCTTTACGCCGGCAGCAATTCCCTTCTGGATTTCTTCCTTGGTGAAGGGTTCTTCCATAAAGAACTTCTCCATCAGGGCGTCATCGGTCTCGGCTACCGCCTCGTTCAGGGCCATCTTCATTTCTTCGATGCGGTCGGCCGCCGCCGCAGGGATCGCAATCTCATTCAGCTTATTGGCCTTTACATCAAATTTATAGGCTTTGTCATCCACCAGGTCAATGTAGCAGTCTACCACATCCCCCTCCATGTGGGGAATGATAACCGGGCAGACGGCATTGCCGAATACTTCCTTGATGCCCTCAAAGGTCTTATAGAAATCGGCGTGTTCCACATCCAGCTTGTTGATGAAGAACGCCTTGGCTTTATTCATACGGGTCGCCAGGCGGTAGGCCTTTTCGGTGCCAACGCCCACGCCGTCTTTGGCCGAAACCACCAGCAGCACCGTTTCCGCGGCACGAATGCCTTCCGAAACGCCGGCGGCAAAATCGAACATACCGGGGGTATCCAGCAAATTGATCTTTACACCGTTCCAATCAAAAGGAGCAATGGCGGAGCTGACCGATACCTGGCGTTTGATCTCCTCGGGATCAAAATCGCATACGGTATTTCCGTCCGCAATTTTGCCAAGGCGGTCGGTGGCGCCGGATTTAAACAGCAGCATCTCTGCCAGGCTTGTTTTGCCGGCGCTGCTGTGGCCTGCTAAAGCGACATTACGGATTTTATCCGCGGTGTACTGTTTCATAGTTAGGATTTCCCCTTTCAATCTTTGAGTCGAAACGCCATTTCGGGGCGCATTACAGAATAATTATACCTTTTTGTCCCCTCTTTCGCAATAAAAATATCCGTTAATCTGCACGTCGGTATGCTGAAATACACTGCGTCATTTTGTGCTAAATGCTGATTTTCAATCCATTTTACCCCAAATCGACCCTTTTTCAGGTCTATTTTTAAGAAATTTCGATGGAAGCTCGTTTTATTTTATTCCAACGCCCGCCGCCAGAACAGCCCCTCCGAAACCGCCAAAGCCGCCATTCGCCGCTGCAGTTGCTCATCGGGGCCGTACACCTCTAGGTTCAGGCAGTCGCTGTCCAGCACCACCAGTGCCTCCTGCTGCGGCAGCAGCAGTTCCAGCTGTCCGGAGTGGTTTTCCATCAGCTCCCGTACCGCTTCTGCCACCCTTTGCGGTTCCGGCTGCGAATGCCAGCCATTCCAGTGCAGCACCGTCGGCTAGTAGCACAGCAGCTTCAGCAGCACCGCCGTCAGCCGCTCCCGCATCCGGCTATCGGTATCGATACTTAGCAGGTACCACTCCACCCGGAAAAACTGCCCGCCGCCATCGCGCGGCACCTGCTCCGGCAAAAAATCCACAATCCAACACGCCTTTTGCCGCAGCCGTTCCAGCTGCTCCTTCCATTCTGTCCGGTTCATATCCATTCCTTTCTTTATCAAAAGCGCAGGGAAAAGCCTCGCTCCTCCCTGCGCCGTTTCTGCTGTTTTCTTTTCGCTTATTTTTTCCGTACCAGTCCCAGCAGCACCGTCGGCAGCAGCCACAGTAGCTGATATGCTCCCAGGCTCCACCAGGTCACCCGGCTCAGTGCTCCGGAATAGGCCAGCAGCGTAATAATCGCAAAACCAATCAGTACGCTTAATACCAGCAGCACACTGATGGCCTTGGCCAGGCCATACTCCCGCTGGGCAGAAAGCAGACTGTGCAGTGTTCCCGCCATGCCGCCGCTTACCATTTCGGCTGCCGTCTCGCCGGTTCCATCCAGCGCTGCCTCGGCCTCCTGCTGCAGGGCGGCCGGTACCATATGGATATTTTCCTCCTGCAGGCCGTACACCTGTGCCACCCGGGCCGGGGTTACATTGGGATCGGTGGTGTACACCATCAGCGCCACTCCCACCTTTTCCAGCTCCCGCAGCTGGGTTTTCAGCTGTTTATCGGCATGGTAGCTGATGACAAACCCCGCCGAAAGGCTGCCGAAGTTGGAGAGATAAAGCAGTTCCTTTCCCTCCGCCAAAAAGCTTGCCTCCACTTCCAGCGGCGGCACCGCCACGCCATGGGCCAGCAGCAGGCTGCGGTTACCAATCAGTACCCGGCCGCCATCCACCCAGGCCGAAATTCCCTTGCCCTCTTCGCAGGTGACGCTTTCCACCTTTTTCAGGTTCTTTTCGTTGGTAATCATTCCGCGGAAAATGCCGGTCAGGGAATTATCGGTGCTGCACAGCACGCTGGCCGCATTCAAAATGGCCTCATCAATGGGCTTTTTCTCAAAGGTTCGTATGCCATGCAGGGTAATGCTTCCGCTGGGGAACAAATCGCTGCCCCGCAGCAAAACACCATCGGTATCGTGCAGCTCTTCCACCGCATCTTCATTCAGTAGATTGGCGCGCCAGCGGTTCAGTCCCTCATTGGCGCTGCGCAGCGGCATATGGCTGCCCAGGGTGGCGGCCAGCGGCGAAGTAATGCACAGGGCCGAAGTAAAGATGGAAACCGCCTCAAATACCGTTCCCTTGGCCAGGAAATATTCCAGCAGTGCCATAATCACCGCCGCCAGGATGGTAATGGGCGCCAGTACCCCGCTGATGCCTTCGGTCATACCGGTTTCCTCCAGAACGGCTTCGGCGTCCTCCGGCAGACCGGCGTCATCCAGCGTTACCGTCTTTTCCGGCTGCTCCGGCAGTTCCATGGCCCAGTCATTCAGGCGGCCCTGCGGCAAAGAGCGGCAAGCCACCGGGCGCAGGGCGGCCATGGCCCGGCAGCTCTCCCGCTGACGGGCATTTTTCACCAGCTTACCCCAGGTATTAAAGAACAAAATAAGTACCGCCAACGGCAGGAAGATATTATTGCCATACTGTTCCAGCAGGGCGGGCTGCGCCGCCATAAAGCTGCCCTGCAGCAGGCAGGCAAATACCGTCAGCGTCACATAGGCATCGTTGCTCTGCCGGCCGGGGAACAGCGCCAAAAAGCCATTGCCCAGCGTGCCGCCGCAGCAAAGGGCCGAAACGGCGGTGAGCCCCACCATGCCCCATAGTCTCAGGGTCGAAGAAGTCGCTAAAAAATCGGGCAGCAGCAGATGATACACCGGCGCCAACGCCAGGTAAAGAACCCCCAGCAGCATCAGCAGGTTCAGAATTAATGTAACCGCAAGTCCTCTCTGGCGTTTTTTCAGGGTCTGCATTACCGCTTCGGCGCTCTTGCGGGCGGCGGAAGCTTCCCACAGCGGCTTTTTCGGCTTGGTGACCGGGATTTCCCGCCCGGCTAAGGGCGCTTCTTCTCCCATCGCTTCGGCCATTGGGAGCGTCTCCTTTTGGGGGGCCGTCCATTCCTCCGGCTGCATCACCGGGGTCTCCTGCCGGGGTTCCTCCCAGTGGAATTCCGGCTCTGCCTTTTGCTGCACTGCCGGACTTTCTGTCTTTTTCAGCAGTTCGGCCGGGTCTGTTTCCGCCTTTTGGGGCGGCTGCGGTGCCGGAGCCGGCTTTGCGGCCGGTTTGGCTGCTTTGGGCAGTCCGGTCTGGGCGGCCTCCAGCTGCCGCAGCAGGTCCTCCGTTGTGGTGGCGGCTGCTTTCCGTTCCGTTTGGGAAGATTGTCCTTCCCGGGCCCGTTTTGCTTTTACTTCCCGCAGGATATCATCCACATTGTAGCGGTTTTCTGCCATCTTTTTCCCTCCGCTTTCGTGTCTCTGCCGGTATTTTGGATTACCGGGCTTTCAAACCCAGCCGCTGCCGGGTTATCTCGTACAGAATAATGCCGCCTGCTACCGAAGCATTCAGCGAATTGATCTGGCCTTTCATGGGCAGGGCCGCCACAAAGTCGCATTCTTCCTTGACCAGCCGGCTGACGCCGTTGCCCTCGGAACCGATGACCAGTCCCACGGCCCCTTTGAAATCCAGTTCACACCAATTCTGGCCGTCCATATCGGCGCAGGTAAACCAAACATTTTTTTCGGCCTTCAGGCTTTGCATGGTAGCTACAATATTGGCCACCCGCACCACCGGCAGGCATACCGCTGCCCCGGCAGAGGATTTTACTGCCGCGGCCGTAAGGCCGGCGCTGTGCCGCTTGGGGATAATGACCCCATGGGCCCCACAGGCTTCCGCCGTACGGATGATAGCACCCAAATTGTGGGGATCTTCGATATTATCGCAGAGGACCACAAAAAGCGGCTCTTCTCCGGCGCGCTCATAAATATCTTTCATTTCGGCATAGGCTGCCGCTGCACAGATGGCAGCAACCCCCTGGTGGGTTTCGATGCCGGAAAGCTGGCTTAGTTTTTCCCGCGTCGCTTCCTTCACCGGGATTCCCAGTTCCCTTGCCTTATTCAGAATGGCCGCGACCGGCCCTTTGGGGCTGCCGCTTTGTATGTAGATGCACTCCAGTTCCCTGCCGCTGCGCAGGGCCTCCAGCACCGGGTTGCGCCCGGCCAGCACCTGGTTTTGCTCGCCAGTCTGCTTTTTTTCCTGCATGGTCATAGTTCCTTTCTTCTATTAGGGCTGTGCGCACCGCCAGGGAACCGGCCCCCGCCTGCGCGCCTTCGGCGCGCTTACCCGCAGCCTGCGGC
>DMMB01000066.1 GCA_003453215.1 Oscillospiraceae bacterium
GGCGGCGCAGCCGCCGCCGCGGGCGAAGCCCGCGGAAACCGCCCAAAGGGCGGTTTGGCCTGCGGCCCGATTTTTGCCCCGGCACAGACAAAGCCGCTTTGCCGCCGCGGCAGCGTAAAAAAGAAACCTGCCCGGAAACGGTGGGCGGGTAGGTTTGCTTATTTTGGAGTCAGTGATTGGCCGCAGTATGGGCAGGTATCGCCGCGCTCCCGGCCCAGATGCTTGCCGCAATGGGGGCAGCGCAGCACTGCAAAGTGAAAGGCCGTGGCGATGAGCCCCAGCAGGATGACTGCACAGCCGAGGAAAAAGTTATTCGACAGGGTGAAAAGTACGGCACACACCAGCATGGCAATGACGAAACCATCAAACAGGCGGCGGGCGGTGGCAAGGGGCATTTTCTTCATGGGTGCATCTCCTCCCAAAATTCCGGCAGCGAGGGGCAGCAGGCCTCATCGGTTTGGATGGTGAGGGCGGCCAGACGGGTACCGGCAGCAACGGACTTACTAAGGGAGAGCCCGCGCGTTAATCCGGCGACGACACCGGAGAAAAAGGCATCCCCGGCACCGGTGGAATCCACCATTTCCACCCGATGGGCAGGACAATGACCGGCATCCCCGGTGATACTATCATAGTAGACGCTGCCAGCGGAGCCGAGGGTGACAACCATGCTGCGCAGCCCCATGCCGCGGCCATACTGCAAGATGGTTTCTACTGCAGCATCGGGATCGGTGCGAGAAACGGGGTGGTGCAGCAGCCGTTCGGCTTCAATATCATTGCAGATAAAGCAGCGGGTGTGGCGCAGCAGGTCGGGGCGGCGCTGCACGACGCTCATATTGGCAGAAATACAGTAGAGATCCTTATGGTATTTTTCGCACAGGGCAACAATCCATTCGCTGAGTTCTTCTCCCATATCCATTTCCAGGCAAACGCTATCCGCCCCGGAAACGATTTCCTCGCCTTTTTCCTGCAGATAATGGGCTAAGGGCTCGGTATCGGGCATTTGGCTGGTGCTGCCGGCCAGGTCGCCTTTTTCATCCATCACGGCCAGCCACAGGCCTATGCCGTTTTGCGGCACTCGGATACTATAGCGCAGATCAATTTTTTGGGCTTCCAGCCGTTCCATGGCTTCCCGGCTCATGGGGGTAGTATCCCCCAGGGTGACAAAGGTGACAGGGGTGCCGATGCGCGCCATGTCTTCGGCGACATTGCGGGCCACGCCGCCGTGGACAAAGCGGATGCTGCCCAGATTGGTGCCGGTGGCATGGTATTCCCCCAGTGGGAAACCCTTGATATCAACAAAAATGACGCCCATAATGACGGTGCCAGGCATAATGACGTTCCTCCTTGGAGCGGGATGGGGGTATGAAAAACTTTTCTGTGGGGTATTGTAGCATATTTTGCAGGGAAAAGGAATGGCCCGGGACACTTTGGAAAAGAAAAATGAAGTTTAGGGAGAGATAAAACGGAAATACAACGGGAAGAAACCATTTTGGAAGAAAAAACACCCTTGCCAAAGCGGGAAAAACGCGTTACAATAAGAAGCAAGAAAAGAACAAATGTTCATACACGAGGGAGAAGGGGGGAGACCCAAACGGAGAAATGTTATATAGCCATTGATTTGAAGTCATTTTTTGCTTCGGTGGAGTGTGTGGAACGGGGCCTGAACCCCATGACGACCAACCTGGTGGTGGCCGATGCCGGGCGTACCGAAAAAACCATTTGTCTGGCGGTTTCTCCTGCGCTGAAGGCCTATGGGCTGCCGGGACGTGCCCGACTTTTTGAGGTGGTGCAGAAGGTGCGGGAGGTGAATGCCGGGCGGCGGTACCGGGCACCGGGCCGTATCTTTACGGGAAAATCGCACCAGGCGCCGGAACTGGCAGCAGATCCTTCCCTGGAGCTGGACTATATTGTGGCGCCGCCGCAGATGGCCCATTACCTGAAAATAAGCACCGAAATATACCACACCTACCTGAAGTATGTGGCGCCGGAGGACATTCATGTTTATTCCATCGATGAGGTATTTATTGATGCGACCCCTTACCTGAAAACTTACCGGCTGACGGCCCGCGAATTTGCCATGCGGCTGATTTTGGATGTGTTGAAAACCACCGGCATTACAGCTACGGCGGGGATAGGCACGAACCTGTATCTGTGCAAGGTGGCCATGGATATTGTGGCCAAGCACATTAACGCCGATAAAAACGGGGTACGGATAGCCCAACTGAATGAAATGACCTATCGGCGCCTGCTGTGGGAACACCGTCCTCTGACGGATTTTTGGCGGGTGGGGCCGGGGACGGCACGCAAGCTGGAAGCGGCCGGAATGTTCACCATGGGGGATATTGCCCTGCGGGCCGAATGGGACGAGGAGTGGTTTTACCGCACCTTTGGGGTGAATGCCGGGCTGCTGCTGGACCATGTATGGGGAGTGGAGCCCTGTACCATTGCGGATATTAAGTCGTATCGGCCGGCTTCCTGCAGTCTGGGGGGCGGGCAGGTGCTGCACTGCCCCTATCCCAATGAAAAAGCCCGGCTTATCCTGCGGGAAATGACCGAGGTGCTGGCACTGGAGCTGGTGGAAAAACGGCTGGTGGCCGACCAGGTGGTATTGACGGTGGGATATGATATTGATAACCTGAACGGCCCGACCGAAAACTACCGGGGAGAAGTGACAACCGACCGCTATGGCCGCAAAGTGCCGAAGCAGGCCCATGGCAGCGAAAATCTGGGACGGCAGACGGCCTCCCAAAAACTGATGACCGAGGCAATGCTGCGGCTGTTTGACCGTATTACCGACCCGACGCTGCTCATTCGCCGCCTGAATATTGTGGCAAATCACGTAATTCCGCAAAGCGAAGCGGCACCGCCGCCGGAGGCGATGCAGCTTTCCCTCTTTGGCGATGCGGCGGAACAGGTGCAGCAAGCAGAAGCCCAGGAGGCGGAACTGGAACGGGAACAGCACCGGCAGGAGGCCATTATCAGCATAAAAAACCGATATGGGAAAAATGCTATCCTGAAGGGAAGCAGTTACCTGGAGGGGGCAACCGCCCGGGACCGCAATAAACAGATTGGGGGACACAAGGCATGAACGAGCGCTATGAGAAGATTATAGGGCGAGGGAGACGCTATTCCCCCAAGCACCCGCCCATTTCGAACCTGGAAAGGGCGGCGCAATTTGCGCCTTTTGCCGCGCTGGATGGCCATGGGGAGGCCCTGCTGGAAACAGCCCGTGTGACTGAGCACGAAACAGAGCTGACCGAAGAAGAAAAGGCCAGACTGGACCAAAAGCTGCAGCGCCTGCAGAAGCGGCTGGCCATGCAGCCGGAGGTGACGGTGGGCTATTTTCAGCCGGATGAACGAAAAGCGGGCGGCGCCTACCTGACAAAGACAGCCTGCCTGAAAAGAATAGAGGAATCCCCGGCCATGCTGCGCTTTACCGATGGCAGCGGGATCCCCATAGAACAGATCCGGTGGGTGGCAGGTACCGACTGATGTGTGGACAAACGCGGCGGTATGAAGTATAATAGGGGGCAGCTGACAGGAGAGGAGCAGAAAGCGTGCGAAGTGTTTTACTGGTGTGCCACGGCAATATTTGCCGCAGCCCCATGGCGGCAACCCTGATGCGGGTTATGGCGGAAGCGGCCGGCTGGGGCGATTCCCTGTGGGTGGATAGCTGCGGGGTAAGCGGTGAGGAAGAGGGCAACCCGATGGATAAGCGAGCCATTGCGGTACTGCTGGCCCACGGAATTCGACCGGCGAAGCATGAGGCCAGGCGCTTTTCCCGCTCCGATTATGCGCTGTATGATGATATTCTGTGCATGGAGGAACGCAACCGGCGGGGGCTGCTGCGATTGACCGACGGCGACCCGCAGGGAAAAATACGGCTGCTGCTGGATTATACCGAGGATCCCCATGATATAGAAGACCCATGGTATACCGGCGATTTTGAAAAGGCCTACCGGGAAATACGGGAAGGCTGCACCGGCTATCTGCGGCAATTTCGGCTGAAGTAAAGGAGAACCCCTATGAGAAAAGAAAAGAAGATTGTGGCGCTGCTGCTGGCAGTGATTATGCTGGCAGTTTTGGCTGTCCCGGCCCTGGCGCTGGATAGCTATGAACTGTTTGCCCGCTGGGAGCAGGACGGCTATCCGGAAGATGTAACCGGCGTTTTTTACAATACAGAAACGAAATGTTTGGCGATTGTGCTGACCAATAATACCGAAGCGCGCCAAAAAGAACTGCGCGACACCCTGACCGATGGCGATACGCTGACCTTCTTTGCCGGAGAGTACAGCCACGCCCAGTTGGCAGAGTGCGCAGATGTGATCCGACAGGATCTGGCGGAAAATGGCCCGGAAGCTGCAGTTTCCATTGGCTGGGGGGCAAACGGCGGCTACGGCCCGGAGGGAAAGGACTTCCGGGTGGTGGTAAAAGCCCCCCAAGAGGAGGTGACCGCGCTGACCGAACGCTATGCGGAGTACGGTGAACTGGTTGCCGTAGAGGAAAACAGTATAACCGCAGCACCGGAAGAGACGACCCCGGAACAGCCTGAAAAGCAGGGCCTTTCCGATTGGGGGATCATTGGCATTGCGGCGATTGTAGCGGTGGCATTTATTATTGTTATTACGGTGGTAGGCAACAAAAAGCGCGCGAAGAAGGAAAAGGAAACAATCCAGCTGTAAGAAAAACCCCGGGACTTCTGAGAAGTTCCGGGGGAATTTTATTTTGCGATTGGTTTTCATTTAGGCGACCGGCAGGCTGAGATGGCAATCTTCGTGCCAATCGCTGCAATTATACTCGATTATAAATCCTTACTGTTTTATTTAGCCTATCTCAATTTCGTTACAATGTCTTGCATCGGATATGTATAACATTTCATACAACTTACACAAGGCATCTTGGTATCTCCGCATTTTACACAATTGCCATTATTTTGAGAAGTAACATTGTAAATAGGTAAATCGTATTTTTTTATTATTCTCTGCGCGGAAGGATATATAATATAAGTGTCATCCATCACGCTAGCTATAAAATGAATATTGAAATCTTCTATTGACAATTTTTTACTTAATACAGGTATATCAATTTTCACCAAATTATATGCATCTTCGTAAACCTTCTTGAGTTTTTCCTGATTAGATAGCAAATCCTCCAAAATAGAAAACGATTTTGTACGCAAATTGCAATAACAAGTTG
>DMMB01000072.1:0-336 GCA_003453215.1 Oscillospiraceae bacterium
GCAAAAGATTATCGGCTTCTTTCCCTTGCGGGAGGGCAGAAAAAGGGAAGTGCTCCCCGCCAGAAAAATTTCAAACGGGGAGCGCTTCTGCTGCGGTTTATTTTATGCTGCGGCGTAGAGGAAAGGCTCCACATCGGTGTGGTTCTTCCATTCGTTGGTCACACCGGCGTCGCTCAGCAGCTGGATCACGGCATTATTGAAGTCCGCGGTCTTGGCGCTGTCTACGGCGGTCAGGTCAAAGTCTGTGTCACCGGCGTCCTCCAGGATCGCCGCATCTTCATCGCCGTTCAGCAGGGCAAGCGCAGTCTTCATGGCCTGCTGCCACTGGAAGGAGAA
>DMMB01000072.1:521-825 GCA_003453215.1 Oscillospiraceae bacterium
CCTGCTGCCACTGGAAGGAGAAGTAGTCCTTCTGGGTCTCATTCATCCCATCCAGATAGGTCTTTACCGCGTCCTCGGCTTTTCCGCTCTCATCCATGGCCAGCCGCATCAGAGAAACCGCTGCATTGGCCTGCTGCAGGCTGGCACCTGCGCTGCCGTAGCTGGTGCTGTCAATGGCAACGAGCAGTTTTACCAGTTCGTCCTCACTTTCGGGGGCATACATCCAGTCGGTCAGACTGCCGCTGTAGTCCACCTTCGTGGTGGGCGCGGGGTCGGGGGTGGGTTCCGGATCCGGCGTCGGGGC
>DMMB01000072.1:1000-8019 GCA_003453215.1 Oscillospiraceae bacterium
GGATCCGGCGTCGGGGCGGGATTATTATTGTTGTTGCAGGCCACCAGGGCCAGGGCCATCAGTGCTGCCATCAGCACTACAAAAATTTTCTTGTTTTTCATAGGGGAATTCCTACCTTTCTTTTTTGGCCTTTTCTGCAAAAAGGCACTTGGTTTTTCCCGGAGCGTTTCTCCGTCGCTCCGGCATTATTGTATTATATCCCGTCGGGGAAATCCTCACGCATTTGCAAAAAAACTTCAACGAATTTATGAACGAAAAAACACTTTTCTGCCATTTTGTATTCTCCGGGAAGAAAATACCATAAGTTTCCTCTTTTCTTTAAAAATTATACATGTTCACCAAAGAACCCCCTCTATTGCCGTTCAATTCGTATAAAATCAGTTCATTGACAAGCGCGAATTGTGACGGTATAATGAAGACAGAACCCCACCATTCCGGGGCGTGAAGTGAATAACAGCGTGCTCGATATAAATCAAATGATATGGTTTTGAAGTCTCTACCCGGCTGCCGTAAATAGCCGGACTATCGATGCAAGATACAGGCGGCGGTGCCTTTTGTTCCGCTGTCGTGCTTTGCATTGCAGGAGGCTTTTCTCAAAAGAGGCCACCTGTTTTTTCTTTTCCCGGTAAAATTTATTTTGTCATCAGGAGGGATCGCTCATGCAGCTTCTGGAAGATCACATCCGCCGCGAAGGCAAAATTGCCCCCGGCAATGTTCTGCGCGTCGATGGCTTTCTCAATCACCAGATCGATGTCGTCCTGCTCACCAAGCTGGCCGAAGAGTTCCGCCGCCGCTACGAAGGGGTACAGGTGGATAAAGTTCTTACCATCGAAGCTTCCGGCATCGCCATCGGCTGTCTGGTTGCCCAGCAGTTTGGCGTTCCGCTCCTCTTTGCCAAAAAATCCCGTTCTTCCAATCTGCCCGCTGACGTATACGCCACCGCGGTGCACTCCTATACCCACGGCAATGTCAATCAGGTTGTGGTATCCAAGGAATTTTTGCACAGCGGCGAGCACGTATTACTCATCGATGACTTTTTAGCTCACGGTGAGGCGTTGGCGGGTCTTGTTTCGCTGGTGCAGCAGGCGGGCGGCATTGTGGCCGGCGCCGGCATCGTCATCGAAAAAGCCTTCCAGGATGGCGGCGACCGCATCCGCCGTCAGGGCATCCGGGTAGAAAGCCTGGCCCGTATCGCTTCCATGAGCGTGGAAGAGGGCGTCACCTTTACCGATTAATCGGGGCCGGCTTATTGGTCAATCATTTAAAATTGTGTTCGACCGCCTCCGGGCGGAACAAATAAAAGAAGTCATGAATGACAAAGGAGATCACACATGAAAAAGATTCTGGCATTTCTTCTTGCTGCAATGATGGTTCTGGCCCTCGCGGCCTGCGGCGGGGATAACAACACCCCCAACAATGGCGGCAACACCACCCCCGAAGTGAAGGGGATGTCCGCTGATGTACTGCCCCGCAACACCGTGACCCCCACCGTCGAGGTTCCTGCTGATTTCAAAATTGGCATGATCTGTCTGCACGATGAAAACTCCACCTACGATAACAACTTCATCCAGGCCCTGCGCCAGGTGCAGAAGGACCTCGGCCTCTCCGATGATCAGGTCGTCATCGTCACCAATATCGGCGAGGACAGCTCCTGCTACGATGCCGCCGTTGACCTGGCCAAGAACAAGGGCTGCAACGTCATCTTCGCCGATTCCTTCGGCCACGAGTCCTTTATGAAGCAGGCTGCTCAGGAATATCCCGAGGTTCAGTTCTGCCATGCTACCGGCACCTCCGGCAAAACTGCTAACATCGAAAACTTCCACAATGCTTTCGCTTCCATCTATGAGGGCCGTTATGTTGCTGGCGTTGCTGCCGGTCTCAAGCTCAATGAGATGATCGCCGCCGGCGAAATCACTGCCGAGCAGGCTGTTATTGGTTATGTTGGCGCCTTCACCTATGCCGAGGTTATCTCCGGCATGACCTCCTTCTATCTGGGCGCTCGTTCCGTTTGCCCCTCCGCTACCATGAAGGTTCGTTACACCGGTTCCTGGTACGATCAGGCCAAGGAGCAGGAGGCCGCCACCGCCCTCATCGAGAAGGATAAGTGCGTCCTCATCAGCCAGCACGCCGATTCCCTCGGTGCTCCCACTGCCTGCGAGCTGGCCGGCGTTCCCAATGTTTCCTACAACGGCAGCACCTACTCTGCCGGTGAGACCACCTTCATCATCTCTTCCGCTATCAACTGGGCTCCTTACTTCCAGTACATCATCGAAACCGTTGTGAAGGGCGAGGCCATTGCCCCCGATTGGTGCGGCACCATCGCCACCAATTCCGTTGTTCTCTCCGGTGTTAACCAGGATGTTGCTGCGGAAGGCACCATCGAAAAGCTGAACGAAGTCATCAAGGCTCTGGAAGATGGCACCCTGCACGTCTTTGATACCGCCAACTTCACCGTGGAGGGCAAGACCCTCACCGAGTACCTGGCCGATGTCGATGGCGACTACACCGGCGAAACCAACGTCATTCACGATGGCTACTTCGATGAGTCCAACGCAGTGGATTTCCGTTCCGCTCCTTACTTCGATATCATCATCGATGGCGTTACCAACCTGAATACCAATTTCGGCGGCTAATCCATCGGCTTTGCAGAGCCGCTGGGCGGCTGAAACTTACCATCAAAAACACAAGCGGGGGCTTTGGCCCCCCTTGTGCTTTGATTTTTTCTCACGCCTTTTTTCTGGCAAGGGCAGAAAGTACGGCTCCCTCCGCCTTTGCCAGTCCAAAGGAACATTCCAACTCGATGAGGAGGCATTTTGTGAACGCACTGGAACTGCGCAATGTCACCAAGCGCTTCGGCGAAAAGGTCATTGCCAATAATCATGTCAATCTTACCGTCCGCCGGGGCGAAATATTGGCGGTGCTGGGGGAAAACGGCAGCGGCAAAACCACCCTGATGAACATGATCGCCGGGATTTACCACCCCGATGAGGGCGAAATTTTTGTCAATGGCCAGCCGGTCACCATCTCCTCCCCGCGGGATGCTTTCCACTGCGGCATCGGCATGGTGCACCAGCATTTCAAGCTGGTCGATGTCTTTACTGCCACCGAAAATATCGTCCTGGGTGTGGAAGACGGCAAACCCTACCGCCTCAAGGAAGCCACCCGCCGGGTCGAAGAAATTTCCTCCCGCTATGGCTTCGTTATTGATGCCAAAAAGAAGATTTACGCCATGTCCGTTTCCGAAAAACAGACGGTGGAGATCGTCAAGGTGCTGTACCGCGGGGCGGAAATCCTCATCCTGGATGAGCCGACCGCTGTTTTGACCCCGCAGGAAACCGAAAAGCTGTTTGCGGTTCTGCGCCGGATGCGGGAGGACGGCAAATCCATCATCATCATCACCCACAAGCTCAATGAGGTGCTCAGCCTGTCGGATCGTGTTACCGTTCTGCGCAAGGGCGAAAATGCCGGTACCGTCAATACCGCCGAAACCAATGAAGCCCAGCTCACCGAAATGATGGTCGGCCAAAAGGTCGTTCTCAATATCGAACGCAAAGTGCCCGAAAATCCGGAGGATCGTCTGGTGGTCAAGGATGTCAGCTGCCTCAGCCGCGATGGCGTACAGCTGCTCGACCATGTGGGCTTTACCGCCCGCGCCGGCGAAATTCTGGGCATTGCCGGCATCGCCGGTTCCGGCCAGCGGGAACTGCTGGAGGCCATTGCCGGCCTGCAGCCGGTGACCGAAGGCGAAATCCTTTATGAGGATCCCAAAAGCGGCGAAACCGAAAACCTCCGCGATAAAACCCCGCTGCAGATCCGCGAGCTGGGCGTCCGCCTTTCCTTTGTACCGGAAGACCGCCTGGGCATGGGCCTTGTCAGCAATATGGATATCATCGATAACATGATGCTGCGCAGTTACCGCCGCGGCCGTTCCGCCTTCCTCGATCGTCAGCCCCCGCGGGAATTGGCCGAACGCATCATCGAAGATCTCGGCGTTGTTACCCCAAATGCCACCACCCCCGTCCGCCGCCTTTCCGGCGGTAATGTACAAAAGGTATTGGTGGGCCGCGAGATTGCTTCCGCTCCTACTGTACTCATGGCCGCTTACCCCGTCCGCGGCCTGGATATCAATTCTTCTTATCTTATTTACCATCTGCTCAATCAGCAAAAGGAAAAAGGCGTTGCCGTCATCTATGTCGGGGAAGATTTGGATGTACTGCTGGCCTTGTGCGATCGTGTCATCGTCCTCAGCGGCGGCCGCATCACCGGCACCGTCGATGGCCGTACCGCCACCAAAGAGGAGGTCGGCCTCCTGATGACCAAGACCGAAAGGGAGGGTGAAAGCCATGCAAAAGCAGAATAAATCCGCGGCGGCCGCCCGTCCCGCCCACGAACCCTTTATCTATGTCACCCGTCGGGATCAGATCCCGCTGGGTCGGGCCATTCTCATCCGGGCGGTGGCCATTTTGTTGGCACTTATCGTCTGCAGCGTGGTCACCCGCGTTCTTACCGGCGATGACCCCCTTTCCATCTACGCCACCATCTTCCATGGCGCCTTTGGCGCCGGCCGTATGCTGGTTACCCTGCACGATATTGCTATCCTGCTGTGCATCTCGCTGGCAGTCACCCCGGCCTTCCGTATGCGCTTCTGGAATACCGGCGCCGAAGGCCAGGTGCTCATCGGCTGCCTTTCCACCGCGGTATGTATGCTGGTGCTGGGCGGCAAGGTGCCCGATGGCCTGCTGATTCTCATCATGGCGGTTTCGGCCATTCTTTCCGGCGTCATCTGGGGTGTTATTCCGGCGTTCTTCAAGGCGCACTGGAATACCAATGAAACCCTCTTTACCCTCATGATGAACTATGTCGCCATTCAGCTGGTGGAATATTTCCTCAAGGTAGCGGATAAGACCGGCTCCAATGTGGTCGGCCCCGATCTGCTGACCCATGGCTGGCTCCCGGAAATTTTCGGTGTCAAGTATCTGCTCAATATCCTCATCGTGGCCATCGTCTGCATCGCTATGCATATCTACCTGCGTTACAGCAAGCATGGTTATGAGATCGCCGTTGTGGGCGAAAGCGAAAATACCGCCCATTACATCGGCATCGATGTCAAAAAGGTCATCATTCGCACTATGGCGCTTTCCGGTGCGGTCTGCGGTCTGGCCGGCCTGCTGCTGGTTGGCGGCTCCTCCCATTCCATCGATTCCAATCTGGTCGATGGCCGCGGCTTTACCGCTATCATGGTCTCCTGGCTTGCCAAGTTCGATCCCTTTACCATGATCCTCACCACGCTGCTGCTGGTGTTCCTGGCCCGTGGTGCCGATGAAGTCTCTTCCAAGTTTGGCCTCAACAGCGATTTCTCCGAAATTCTCACCGGGATCATTTTGTTCTTCATCATCGGCTGCGAGTTCTTCATCCATTACCAGGTCCATTTCAATCATCATAAAAAAGAAAAAGCGGCGCCTGCCGTCCAAAGTGGGGAGGGGAATTGATCTATGGAAATTGTCATCAGCTTTATCCAGCGTGCTATTCTGCAGGGCACTCCGCTTCTGTTTGGCGCCACCGGTGAAATCCTCACCGAAAAATCCGGCAACCTGAACCTCGGTATTCCCGGTATTATGTACATCGGCGCCATCTCCGGCGTGGTCGGCGGCTTCTTCTACCAGAATTCCGTTGCCAGGGTGCAGTCGGCGGCTGCCATTCTCATTCCGCTGCTGTGCTGTCTGGCCGGTTCGCTGCTCGCTTCTCTGCTTTATTGCTTCCTTACCGTCACCCTCAAGGCCAATCAGAACGTCACAGGTCTGGCCATCACTACCTTTGGCGTCGGCGTCGGCAATTTCTTCGGCGGCTCCCTCATCAAGATCGTCAAAAGCGATGTTCCTTACCTCGCCCTCGTCAAGGTCGCCAAGGTCTACAAGACCACCCTGCCCTTCGCCAAGAATATGGGCGTATTTGGTCAGTTGTTCTTCTCCTATGGCTTTCTGGTTTACCTCGCCGTCATTTTGGCCATTGCTGTCAGTCTGTTCCTTTCCCGCAGCCGCGCCGGCCTGTACCTACGCGCCGTGGGCGAAAATCCCGCCACAGCCGATGCCGCCGGCATCAATGTCACCCGTTATAAATATCTTGCCACCTGCATTGGCGGCATGATTGCGGGCCTTGGCGGTCTGTTCTACATCATGGATTA
Source organism: Oscillospiraceae bacterium (assembly GCA_003453215.1). Classification (GTDB taxonomy): domain Bacteria; phylum Bacillota; class Clostridia; order Oscillospirales; family Ruminococcaceae; genus Angelakisella. Next base: position 7,182 of record DMMB01000072.1, read on the forward strand.
CAGCAACGGTATCTGGTCCAATAACGGCTTCGGCGATCGCGGCTGGCTTGCCATCGCCATCGTCATCTTCGCCACCTGGAAGCCCACTATGGCCATTCTCGGCAGCTACCTGTTCGGCGCGCTGTACATTCTGTTCAATTACCTCAATGTCCCCATGCGCCTGCTGCCCCTCATTCAGATGCTCCCTTACCTCGTTACCATCATTGTGCTGGTGGCGGTCAGCATCCGCAAAAAGCGGGAAAACCAGCCTCCCGCCAGCCTTGGCCTTTCCTATTTCCGCGAAGAGCGCTAACCAGCCCCCACAAAAAATTTTCCCCCGACCCTTTCCGGCCGGGGGATTTTTTGCTGAAAGAGAAATATTGAGCGGAAAAGTTAAATGCGTTCGGCCCCGCAATCTTTTACCGCACAAACCCTTGCTGCCGAGACAAAAGAGCAGGATCAGCAGGAAGTAGGATAGACACTCCCCTCCCCCGCAGCGGGGGAGAGGTAGGGAGTGGGGGCCAATACGCCTGTGGCCACCTTGGGAGCGTATCTGTGCGCCGTACGACGATGCGAAAGCATCGTTCGTATCCAGCACTGCAAGCGACAGAAAGGGGCTTGTCAAGGGGGAACCTGTCCCCCTTGACTGTGTTTTGCCTACTTTTGCACAAGGAAAAGTAGGCCCCCGCCGGGCAGGCGTACAGAGCATTCCATCAGGGCAGAGCCTGCCCCTTTGCATCTACTTGCTGTTCCCCATCGCACCAAATAAAAAAGGAGCCTTTCAGCTCCTTTTTTATTTGGTGCGGGCGGTGGGACTCGAACCCACACGGTTGCCCACTGGCTCCTAAGACCAGCGCGT
>DMMB01000072.1:8222-9590 GCA_003453215.1 Oscillospiraceae bacterium
TCTGCCATTCCGCCACGCCCGCAGGGAACAGCCCCTATCTTATCACGAAAGGGGCCTTTCTGTCAAATTCCTTTGTTCATAAAGCGTGTAAAATTTATCCGGCTATAATCGTTACCCGGCTCACGTTCCGGAACCCCAGCTCGGCATAAAAACTCTCCCGGTGGGCTTCACAGGCCACCAGCGGGATGAGGTTTTTCTCCCGCAGCCACCCGGCACAGTGGTACACCACCGCCCGGCCCAGCCCGCGGCCCTCCTGTTCCGGCAGCGTCGCCACATAGCTGATCTGCCCATACCGGGTGCCGCAGTCGGTTACGGCCGCCGCGGAAACCGCCCGGCCCTCCACCTGCAGGGTAACGGTGTGGCCCACCCGGCGGCGCTCTGCCAGATGCAGGTTTACCACCGCCGCTTCATATTGGGCGGGGGAGACCTCTCCCACCGCCCGGTTGCAGTCGGCCACCGCGGTCGCCGTATGGGTGCGGTACTCCGCCTTGGAAAGGGAAAATTCCACCTCCGCCGGCAGCGCCATCACCGCCAGGGATAAGCCGGTCTCGCCGGTTTCCTCCTGCCAGCGCTCGGCCAGCAGCGGGCACAGCATCATCCAGCCCTCCTGCCGCCACCGCAGAAAATCTACCATTTCCGGCACCGCTTCGGGGCAAAAGGCACTGGCCCACAGGGCGTGCCCCTTTTGCAGAATGACCCCCTTGGGCGTCCGATCCCGCCGCCCCTCATAGGCGCCCCAAAATTCGTAAAGAAGACCCATGCCGCAGCACCGCGCCGCCGATTCCACCATCGTGGCCAGCAACGGTTCGCCGGGCAGATCCCGCAGCCGGCGGTCATCGTAGCTCAGGCCGCGCAGCATCACAGCGCCAGCGCCTCCGGCAGCAGCCGCAGCAGCTCCAGCGTGTTTTCAATGTCCCGTTCATCGGCTACGCACGCCGGGGAATGCAGGTACCGGCTGGGAACGGAGATCGCCAGCACTTCACTGCCGCCTGCGGCGGTCATCAGGCTGCGGCTTTCGTTACCGCCAAAAACGCCTTCCTTGGTCTGGTTGGGGATCTGGTGCGCATCGGCCAGGGCCCGCACTTTTTTATACAGGTCGTAGGTGTATATCGTCCCCCGGTCCATAAAGGAAACTACCGGCCCATTGCCCAGGCGGCATACCTTGCGTTCTTCCGGCACTCCGGCCAGGTCGCCCGCTGTGGTAGTTTCCACCGCAATGGCAATATCGGGCCGCAGGGTGTAGGCTGCCGTCTTGCCGCCAAAGCAGCCCACTTCTTCCTGTACCGTAAAGGAGAAGCAGCAGTCGCAGGGCAGTTCTTCGCGGATCATCGCCAGCAGCATGGCACAGCCGGCCCGGTCGTCCAGCGC
>DMMB01000072.1:9762-10109 GCA_003453215.1 Oscillospiraceae bacterium
CAGCCGGCCCGGTCGTCCAGCGCGCGGCCGGCCACCTTTCCCTCGCCGTAGTGCACCACCGGCCCGGTAAAGGTCACCATATCGCCCAGAGCCACCAGCTTTTCGGCGTCGGCCTTATCCTTGGCCCCAATATCAATCTTCATGTTGCTGATCTTGCCGGGGTCGCTGCGCTCTTTGTCATCGCACAGGTGCACCGGCTTGCAGCCCACCATTCCGGGAATGGCATTATCGCCCACCAGGACCATACGGCCGCCGGTCACTTCGGGCTGTACGCCGCCCACCGGCGCAAAGGAAAGGAACCCCTTTTCATCAATGTTGGTGATAATAAAGCCCACTTCGTCCATATG
>DMMB01000072.1:10282-11689 GCA_003453215.1 Oscillospiraceae bacterium
ATAAAGCCCACTTCGTCCATATGGGCGGAAAGCTGCAGCACCTTTTTGGCCGGGTTTTTGCCCTTTTTGCGTACCAGCAGGTTGCCCAGCGGGTCCACTTCATACTCCGCATGGCCCTTGATCTGCTCAATGAGATACTCCCGGACGGCAGCTTCCCGGCCACTGGGGCCGCGCAGGGCGCACAGGGTCTCAATATCTTTCCACAACTGTTCGTATTTCATGTTAAAAGCCCTCCTTTGCCACCAGCGCCATCAGTCGGGCAGTGTTTGCCACATCTTCGGGGTCAATGGTCTCTGCTACCGTATGCATACTCCGCAGCGGGATGGAAAGCAGCGCCATTTTAATGCCGCGGCCGGCTGTCGCCAGTTCATCGGCATCGGTGCCGGTGCGGCCGCCCATCGGCTCGTGCTGCAGCGAGATGTTGTTTTCTTCGGCCAGCTTTTTCAGCTTCAGGGTAAAGTCCCGGTTCAGCGTGGGGGCATAGCCCAGCATGGTACCGCCGCCCAGGGGACTGGTTTTTTCCGGCGCACAGCCAAAGCCGTCGCCGAAGCTCACATCCACCGCAATGGCATAGTCCGGCTGGGTGGTAAAGCCGCCGGTTTCGGCGCCCTGGCCGCCCACTTCCTCCATGGAGGACAGCAGCACCGTTACTTTGCAGTCCGGCTTTTCCGCCGCAATTTCCTCGGCCGCAGCGATCACTGCCGCGCAGCCAATGCGGTCATCCAAAGCAGGTCCCGCCAGCCGCTTATTCTGCAGCTCCACCGGCTTCGCCGCAAAGGTCACAATGTCGCCGGGGGCAAAAAGCTTTGCCGCTGTTTCGGCAGTAAACCCGGTATCAATCAGCAGGTTTTCAATCTTGATGGAATGATCGCTGCCATCCCCCGCCAGATGGGGCGGCACCGAGGTGATGATGCCAGGGTAGTCGCCCTCCGCCGCGTGGATGACCACCGGGGTGGCCGGCAGCCAGCGGGCGTCTATCCCGCCAATCTTGCTAAACCGCAAAAAGCCCTCCTCTACCCGCGTCACAATAAACCCAATCTGGTCAAGATGGGCTTCCAGCAGCAGGTGGGGTGCGCCCTCTTTCCCCTCATTGATGCAGCACAGCAGGCTGCCCAGCGGGGTGCGCTTCACCTCTCCCAGTGGGGAAAGCAGTTCCTTTGCCGCGGCATAGGCAGCGCACTCCCGGCCGCTGGGGCCGGGGGCTTCGCACAGCTTTCTCGCAGCTGCCACTATTCTTTCGGTCGTGATATTCATGGTGTTCCTCCTTTTTTATGCCCGGCTTATACCCTGTACGGGGCATGGGCAAAGCACCTGCTTATTGATCTCTTAAAAATCCGGACCTTATCCTGGGGCAGTCCCTGCCCCAGCCGGGAGACGGCCCGCCGGGCGCTCCGGCTGCGCCGGAGC
>DMMB01000097.1:0-1168 GCA_003453215.1 Oscillospiraceae bacterium
TCTACTTGACAGGGGGCGTCACACATAAAAGTCCGGATTATGGGACAGCAATACTGCTACAATAAAAGCAGGGAAAGGCAGCCGGCAGTCCCCGATCCCAAGAGAGATACCAAAAAGAGCCGGCCGGTGCGGTTACGGCAGCCGCGCGGCCAGCAAACCGGCAATAAAATCCCGAACCCGCTGCTTTTCCGCCGCTGTCAGCCGGGCCAGCAGGGCGTCCCAATCGGCCGCCTCTTCGGTTCCGGCCCGCCCGCTTTCCACCAGGAAGGCGGGCTTTTCTATCTGCGGCGAATGGCCGCAAAGCCAATCCACCGTGACGCCATACTGCTCGGCAATTTCCCGCAGTTTTCCCCGGTAGGAATTGCTGCGTCCGGCGCGCCAATCCGCCACCACATTGCCGCTTTTGTAACCGATGGAGCGGGCAAATTCGGCATCGGCGCCATGCCGATCCGGAATGAGCGATAGAATTCTTTGCAGCATAATATCCATATTTCTGGACCTCCGTTTGTAGAATACAACAAAACCTCACAAAACATGTGAAAGCACTTGAAAACACATAGATTATGTGCTACGATAAAAGTTGACCCTTTCCCCAAAAGCAAAGAAAACAGCATAATTTCAGGGACTATAAGGCTATCGTAGCCGAAAAAGAACCGTTTGTCAAGAGGGATAAAAACTCATGAACATGAGCTTTTGAAAAGGGTCGGACCGCTGCGGAGCCGGGAACGGCAGGGGGAACCGCGGCGCTATTTAGGAAAAAGCCGGCCGATGCGCCGGGCAGAAGAAAACCAAGGAGGAAACAATGAAATATCATTTGCAAAACTATCGGCAAAACGAAGAAAGGAGACGGACATGAGTACGGTTTACAGTACGCCGCTGTGGCTGGGCAGCTGCCGGTATGACATTACGGTGAAAACGGCGGCCGGTGCTGTGGTAAAGGCCCAACAGGGCAGTCTGCAGCAAAGCGCTGCCGCCGATGACGATGGGCGCTGCCGGCTAAGGCTGCCGCGGAAAGGCAGCTGGAACATTACGGCCAGCGGCGGGGGCTATACGGCCGAAAAAACCATTCTGGTGCCGGAGGTAGCGGAGCTTACGCTTCCGCTGATTTCGGAAATCCTGGAGGAAAACAGCTGGGCCACCATTGCGAAAGTGGCGGCCGAAGGCCGGG
>DMMB01000097.1:1331-10803 GCA_003453215.1 Oscillospiraceae bacterium
AGCGGCCGAAGGCCGGGCCCAGCAGTACTGGGCGGTAGGCGATACCAAAAAACTGGTGCTGAGCGGCACCGTTGGTCTGGTGGAATTCGATGAATTTGAGGTCAGCGCGTTTATTATCGGCTTTGACCACAATGCCGAAAAGGAAGGAACCGGCCGCATTCATTTCCAGCTGGGCAAGGTGGGCGAAACCACCATTTCCTTTACAGAGGGGCATTTTGGCGGCTACCTGAAAGGGGTGGCAACCGGCTTTACGATGCAAAGCGATGGCACCAATACCGGCGGCTGGGCCGAAAGTCATATGAGAAAGGACATTCTGGGCAGCCATGTAGCCGATGCCATGCACCCCATCACAGGGACACTGCTGGCGGCTTTGCCGGAAAAGCTGCGGGCGGCCATGAAGCCCTGCACCAAATACACCGATAATGTGGGGGACGATAACTGCGAGGAGGCTTCGATTACGGCGACGCAGGACTGGTTGTTTTTGCTTTCGGAATTTGAATATGGGGGGATTTATGCCAGCGCCAATGAGTTTGAACAGAACTACCAGCAGCGCTATGCCTACTATGCCGCCGGCGGTTCCGGTGTGAAAAAGCGCCACAACTGCATGACCCAGACCAGCTGCGACTGGCTGAGAAGCCCCACCGAAGTAGACCCCGGCTATTGCTGTATCAACCGGCAGGGCGAATGTGACTGGGAGGCACCGGAAGCCTCCTATGGTGTTGCACCGGCCTTTACGGTTGGGGCATAAGGGGGGACGGAATGGATCAGGAGATTATAGCGGCGGCGCTGGCCCTGTGCGGCAGTTTGTGCGGCACCTATTTTGCCAATCGCCGGGCTTCGGCACTGATTGCCTACCGACTGGAACAGCTGGAGCAGAAGGTCAATAAGCATAATTCCGTCATTGAACGGCAGTATGAACTGGAAAAGAGATTTGCGGAGCATGAGCGGGACTATGCCGCGGCCTGCCACCGCATAGAGGAACTGGAGAAAGGAGCATGACGATGAATGAATTTGTAACATGGGAGGCACTGGGCAGCTATGCCGGTGCGGTAATGATGGTGACGCTGATAACACAGTTTTTGAAAGGGCCCCCCCTGCGGAACTGGAACAGCCAGCTGGTGGCCTATGGCATCGCGGTGGTGCTGCTCATCGGGGCGGAAGCCTTTGGCGGGCAGAGTGTGACGGTGCAGGGGGTGGCACTGTGCCTGCTGAACGCGGTGATGGTAGCGCTGGCGGCCAATGGAGTATACGACGCGGCCAGCCGCCAGATGACCGCAGCCTACCGGCATGAGGAATAAAAAAAGAGAACCCTGCTGGGGGTTCTCCAAGATTATTATTTAGACGGTCGTATTTCTAAAAGACGCTCGATAGGGACATTTAAAACCTGGGAGACATCCAACAGCAGACCTACGGTGGGTTTGCTGTTGGCGGTTTCTACCCGCTGAATATGCTGATGACTGTACCCGGTCATTTCGGCAAGCTGCAGCTGAGTATAGCCAGCTTCTTTACGGCAGCGCATAATGTTCAGACCGATTTGCACATATTCGTTATAATGTCTATCCATATACACCACCTCCATCTTTATATTTTAGAGTTTTTTCATGTCAATTTATCCAACCTAAAATAATAAAAAACTTAAATTAAATTGTATTTTTAGTTGGAATAAGATAGAATGAAAAATGGGAGGGGCTGACAATGATGGATAACAAGTTTGAATAGGCGTTTGGTGACTATGTGGATAGTATGGAGTACGAGGAGATCTGCAACGAATTATTTGCCATGACCCGAAACGCCTTTTTGGCCGGATGGCGGGCAGCGGGAGGCAGTTTACCCACGCCAGGTCATGTTTTTGAAATATGGGGACAGGGCGACCGGTAAGAAAAATCCTTCATAATTTGCAGGAAAAAAGTCATTGACAAAACGAAAAGCACAGCATATAATAACAAAAAACAAAACCTGTGATCGAGAAGAGTAACCGGTCAGTTTTCGTTGATAGCGAGCCGCGGAGGGTGCAAGCGCGGTAACGGAAAGAACGGCGAATGGACTCGTGAGGGCGGACGAACGCGCCAAAGCGTCAGTAGTAACCGACGGGAAACCGGCCCCGTTATCCATCCCGGCTTACATCATGTGTGTAAGAATAGAGCGGGCGCTATAACGCCAAACACGGGTGGTACCGCAGAACTGATTTTCAGTCCTGTCCCAGGAATTTTTCTTGGGACGGGATTTTTTATTTTTACCGGGAAAGGAGCGGACACAATGAAACAGAAATATCGGCCGGGGCGGCGATGGTGCCTGCCTCCGAACAGACCCTGGAAAACGATAACAACATAGAACAATGACTGGATAGAAGGAGATAACCCATGAAAACCAATCTGAAAAAAGTTTTTGCCCTTATTTTTGCTGCGATGTTCGTATTCTGTTTTGCCGCCTGCGGCGAGAAAAAAGTCCCGGTGATTGGCATAAGCCAGTATGGCGAGCACGAAAGCCTGGATAACTGCCGGGAGGGCTTCCTGCAGGGCCTGAAGGACGCCGGCCTGGTAGAGGGCACCGACTATACCATTGACTACCAGAACGCCGGGTTTGATGATAACATTACCAAGCAGATCGCCGAGAGCTTCAGCGCCAACAATGTGGCCCTGATGTGCGGCATTGCCACCCCCAGCGCCACAGCCTGCTACGCTGCGGCCGAGAATAAGAATATCCCGGTCATCTTTACGGCCATTACCGACCCGGTGCAGGCCAAGCTGGATACCGGCAACGTGACCGGCACCAGCGATAAACTGGCGGTAGAGGGCCAGCTGGAGCTGATCCGCGCGCTGCAGCCCGAAGCCAAGACCATCGGTATTCTGTATACCACCAGTGAACCGAATTCCGTTTCTGCCATTGCGGAGTACGAAGAAAAAGCCCCGGCCTATGGTTTTACCATCGAGGCGGTGGGTGTGACTGCCCAATCCGAGGTGGTGCAGGCCTGCGATACCCTGCTGGCCCGCGGTGTGAACTGCATGAGCAACCTGACCGATAACAATGTGGTGGGCGTACTGCCGGCCATTCTGGAAAAAACCAATGCCAAGAGCATCCCCGTTTACGGCAGCGAGATTGAGCAGGTGAAGAAGGGCTGCGTGGCCTCCATCGGGATTGACTATTATGAGCTGGGCCGACAGACCGGACAAATGGCTGCCAAGGTACTGAAGGGCGAGGCCACCTGCGAGGAGATGCCCTATGAGACCATCAGCGAGTATGGGCTGTATGTGAACTATGCTGCCCTGACGGAGATGGGCCTGACCCTGCCGGAGGAACTGGCCGGCCGCGCCATCGATGCCAACGCCTGATTGCTGCTTTGAATTTTTGATTTGACCGCAAGGAGTACACCATGCTGAATGTGATCCTGGAGACCTGTGCCGGAACCCTGACGCAGGGGCTTATCTACGCTATTTTATCCTATGGTATCTTCATCACCTATAAAATTCTGGATTTCCCGGATTTGACGGTGGACGGCAGCTTTCCGCTGGGGGCAGCAGTAACCGCTGTGCTGCTGACCCATGGCGTGAATGCCTGGCTGACGCTGCCGGTTTCGCTGCTCATTGGGGCGCTGGCAGGGCTATGCACCGGACTTATCCACGTAAGAGCAAAGGTGCGGGATCTGCTGGCCGGGATCATCACCATGACGGCGCTGTATTCCATCAACCTGCAGATTGCCGGTTCCAACCTGATGGTGGAGCGGGCGGTGGATACCATTTACACCTCCGCCCCGGTGATGGCGCTGCTGGGCTGCGTGCCGCTATTGTACCGCAAGCTTATTGTTTCGCTGGTGCTGGTGGTGCTGATTGGGCTGGTGCTGGAATGGTATTTTTCCACCAAAAACGGCCTGCTGCTGCGGGCGGTGGGCGATAATGAGACGCTGGTAACCACCCTGGCGGTGGATAAAGGCAGTATGAAAATTCTGGGGCTGGTGATTGCGAATGCTCTGGTGGCACTTTCCGGTTGTATTGTCTGTCAGGAGGGACGCTCCTTCAGCGCCACGATGGGCACCGGACAAATGGTATTCGGCCTGGCGGCGGTCATCATTGGCACAACGCTGTTCCGGCGGGTGAGCTTTGTGAAGGGAACAGCCGCGGTGGTTATCGGCAGTATCCTGTACAAGGCCTGTATCCAGATTGCCATTCTGCTGGGATTGCCCGGCAATATGCTGAAGTTCATCACGGCGGCGCTGTTCCTGGTTATTCTTATCACCGGGAACCTGAGCAGCCGGAAAGGAGGCGCCGACCATGCTGGAGCTTAAAAATATCACCAAAATCTATAACCCCGGGGAGATTACCGAAGCCTGCCTGTTCCGGGATTTTAACCTTTCGGTGGAAGCGGGCGAGTTTGTTTCCATTGTGGGCAGCAACGGCAGCGGCAAGACCTCCCTGCTGAATATCATCTGCGGCAGCATTCCAATTCAGGGCGGCGATGTGGTGATAGACGGCGAAAGTATGCTGCACAAAAAAGAATTTGTGCGGTACCGCCGCTTTGGCCGGGTGTACCAGAACCCCGCCCTGGGCACCAGTCCGAACCTGACGATGTTCGAAAATCTTTCCCTGGCGGATAACAAAGGCAAGGCCTACAACCTGAGCCGGGGTGCGAACCATGCCCGGCGGGAGAGCTACCGGGAACAGCTGGCCTCCCTGGGGCTGGGGCTGGAAGATAAAATGGATATTAAAATGGGGGCGCTCTCCGGCGGGCAGCGGCAGGCAGTAGCCCTGCTGATGGCTACCATGACTCCGATTGATTTTCTCATTTTGGATGAGCATACAGCAGCCCTGGACCCCAAAACGGCCGATACCATTATGGAACTGACCAACCGGGTGGTGCAGGAAAAGGGCCTGACCGCCATTATGGTAACCCACAACCTGCGCTACGCCGTAGAGTACGGCAGCCGCCTGCTGATGATGGATAAGGGCCATCTGGTACTGGATGCCGACGGGGAACAGAAAAAGAATATGAATGTGGATGACATTCTGGATCTGTTTACCAAGATCAGTATCGAGTGTGGCAACTGATTTCAGAGGCAAAAATCAGTCCTGACCCCATCATCGGATTTTTGCTCGCTGCAATATTTTGCGGTACACAAATGCATACAGACGACAAAAGGTCCGGAGAAATCCGGACTTTTTTGCTTTTGCGGGGGCGGGGGAGATTGTTTTGGGGAGTAAAACCTGCTATACTACTTTTATATGTTTTTATTTTGTTTGCCGTTTACATATTGTTCAAGCAATTTGCGGTATAATGCAGTATGATAATAGGGAAAAGCACATAGGGAGGCGGCGGAATGTTTGGTTATATTAAAACCTGCACACCGCAGCTGCGCCTGTGCGAATGGGAAGCATACCGCGGCGTATACTGCGGGCTGTGCCGGACGCTGGGACGCCGCTTTGGACCGCTGGCCCGGCTGACGCTGAGCTACGATTTTACCTTTTATGCCATGTTGGATATGGCCCTGCGGGAGGAGACGCCGGAATTCCGCCGGAGAAGCTGCGGCGTGAACCCGCTGCGGCGCTGCCAGCACTGTGAGGAAAACGAGGCGCTGAACCGGGCGGCGGATATGGCCATCCTGAGCCTGTGGTATAAAGCAGAGGACACCATAGCCGATAGCGGCTTTTGGGGACAATGCGGCGGGCGGCTGCTGCGCGGGCTGCTGCGGCGGCAATATCGCCGGGTGGCGGATGCTTACCCCACAGTGGATGCGATATTTGCCGGTGAAATGCGGCGCCAACGGGCGCTGGAGGCCGAAAAAGACGCAAACCTGGACGAAGTGTGCGAACCGACCGCCAAAATGACGGCAGCCATGCTGGGCCTGCTGAGTGAAAAACCGGACGAGCACCGGATTCTGGGGCGCTTGGGGTATCTGCTGGGACGGTATATCTACATGGCGGATGCGCTGGATGACTGGGAAAAAGACAAAAAACAGGGGAACTTTAACCCGTTTTTACAGGGGGAAGAGGAACCGGAGACGATAAAGCGCCATGCCAAGGCCAGCCTGCTGCTGACCATTGGAGAAATGGGCGCTGCGCTGGATCTTTTGGAATTACGGCGCTTCCAACCCATTTTAGAGAATATTATCCGGCTGGGACTGCCCCAGACGGTGGAGGAATTACAACTCCCCCCAAAACAAAGGAGGAAACAACCAAGATGACAGATCCCTATAAGGTGCTGGGAGTAAGCCCAAGCGCAACCGATGATGAGGTAAAGGATGCCTACCGTCGGCTGGCGAGAAAATATCACCCGGATAATTATGTGAATAATCCGCTGGCCGATTTGGCAACGGAAAAGATGAAGGAGATTAACGAGGCCTATGATGAGATCCAGCGGCAGCGAAAAGCCGGCGGGAACCGTCAGCAAGGCTATGGCGGATATAATCAGCAGGGATATAGCGGCTACCAGCAGAGCTACGGCGGCTACCAGCAAAGCTACAGCGGTTCTTCTCAGTTTGCGGATATTCGCAGACTGATTAACCTAAACCGCCTGAGCGATGCGGAAGAACTGCTGGATGGGATTTCTGCCAGTGCCCGCACTGCCGAATGGAACTACCTGAAGTGCGTGGTGAACTACCGCAAAGGCTGGCTGGATAACGCAGTGACCTACCTGAATAATGCCTGTAATATGGATCCTTCCAATATGGAATACCGGCAGGCCCTGAACCAGCTGACCCAGCACCAGCAGGGCTATGCCCAGGCGGGCGGTACCAGTATGTGTGAAGTGTGTGCTTCGCTGTACTGTGCCAATGCCTGCTGCCAATGCATGGGAGGTGGCTGCTGATGCAGAAAAAGAGCCAACAGGTGGCGCTGGGCGGCATTGCCACCGGAATGTGTATTGCCCTGATGTTTGCCACCGGGATGATCCCTTTTTCCTACTATGCGCTGCCGGCGCTGGCTGGCCTGGTGCTGATTGCGGTGCGGGAGGAAAATGGGCTTTCTACGGCGCTGATTGTCTTTGCGGCGGTTTCGCTATTATCCATCTTTGTGGTGCCCATTAAGGAGGCGGCGCTGCTGTTTATCGCCTTTTTTGGCTACTATCCCATCTTGCAGGAGACCTTTGCGAAAATCCGCCCCAAGGTACTGAGTTGGGTGGTGCGCCTTGTAATCTTTAATGTGGCAGTGGTAGCGGCCTACTGGGTGATTGTCAATGTATTTGGTATTACCGAAATTCTGGAGGAATTCGGCAATTTTGGGAAGTATTCGGTGCTGGTGCTGCTGGCCATGGCCAACGTATTTTTTGTGATTTATGACGGCGCGGTAAAGAATATTACCCTGGCCTATCGGAACTGGTTCCGGCCTAAAATATTAAAAAAAGCGCGCTGAAAGGCGCAAATTGGCGGTTCTTCGGCAGAGGCAGGGGAGCCGCCAATGTTGTATAGGGGGAAAGCGAAGTGGCATATCGGCTGTTTTTATTCGATTTGGACGGTACGCTGGTGGATACTTCACCGGGCATTCTGGAGGCGCTGCGCCGCATGGAGCAGGAAGTAGGCGTGGAACCGCTGCCGCCCAAAACTCTGGAGAAATTTATTGGGCCGCCGCTGGAATGGTCGATGGAGACCTATTATGGACTGGAACCACGTGAGGCCAAGGCCTGGGCGGAAATTTACCGGCGTATTTACACCGAGGAAAACTGCATTGCGAAATCGCGGCTGTACCCCTACATCCGGGAAACGCTGGCGCTGATAAGGGAAAAGGGCGGCAAATGCGCGGTGGCTTCCTTGAAAATCGACCGCATGGTGGCAGCCACGCTGAATGTTTATGATCTGGCACCGGAATTTGATGCGCTGGTGGGCCGCAGCGAAGCCTGCCCCACCAAAGCCGATACCATCCGGGAGGCGATGCGGCTGCTGGACTGGCAGGGAACAGCGGACGTGGTACTCTTTGGCGACAGCCGCTATGATGGTGAAGGTGCCATGGAGGCCGGGGTGGCCTTTGTGCCGCTGACCTATGGCTTTGGTTTTGCCGAGGAGGGCAGCATGGAGGGACTGGACTGTGCTGCGATAGCACGTGAACCGCAGGATGTTTACCGCTTTGTGCGGGAACAATTTAAATAAAGGCCGGTATCTTGCAGGGCGCTGCTGCAATATGTTATAATAAAAGCACCAAAAGTGAGAGAAAGGAGCACTGCCGATGAATGACATTCAGGTTTTTCTGGCGGCCTATGCCCAACCGCTCATTTGGTTGGCTGTGGCGCTGGTTATGCTCATCGTAGAAGCCGCTACGGTGCAGATGGTGAGCATCTGGTTCTGCCTGGGGGCGGTGGCTGCGGCGATTACGGCCATTCTGGGCGGTTCCATCCCAGTGCAGATTGTTGTATTTGTGGTGATTTCCGGGGTGACGCTGGCCTTTACCCGCAAGTTTGTAAAAAAAGTGCTGCGGGTGAAAAAGACCCCGACCAATGCCGATAGCGTCATCGGCGCCATCGGGCAGGTGGTAGAGCCCATCGACGATGAGGCCGGAACCGGACGCATCAAGGTGGAGGGCATGGATTGGAGCGCCCGCACGACCGATGGCAGTAAGCTGCCGGAGGGTGTTAAAGTGAAGGTAAAATCCATAGCAGGTGTTAAACTGATGGTGACCGCCATCAGAGAAAAGGAGGACTAAATATTATGTGGCTTTTTATCATTCTGGCTGTACTGATCATCATTTTGCTGGTGACCAACATCCGCGTAGTCCCGCAGGCAACCGAGTTTGTTATCGAGCGCCTGGGTACTTACTACACCACCTGGGAGACCGGCCTGCACTTTAAGGTGCCGCTGGTGGACCGCGTGGCGAAGCGCATCTCCCTGAAGGAACAGGTAATGGACTTTGCGCCCCAGCCGGTTATTACCAAGGATAATGTCACCATGCAGATCGATACCATCGTATTCTACCAGGTGACCGATGCCAAGCTGTATACTTACGGCGTGGAGCGGCCCATTCTCGCCATCGAGAGCCTGACCGCCACCACCCTGCGTAATATCATCGGCGATATGGAGCTGGACCACACCCTGACTTCCCGCGATGTCATCAATAGCCGTATTACTTCCGCACTGGATCAGGCCACCGATAAGTGGGGCATCAAGGTGAACCGCGTAGAGCTGAAGAATATTGTGCCGCCGCGCGATATTCAGGACGCCATGGAGAAGCAGATGCGTGCCGAGCGTGAGCGCCGTGAAGCGATCCTGCGCGCCGAGGGTGAAAAGCGCAGCCAGATCCTGATTGCCGAAGGTAAGAAGGAAAGCCAGATCCTGAACGCCGAGGCCGAGAAGCAGGCAGCGATCCTGCTGGCAGAAGCTGAGAAGGAAAAGAAGATCCGCGAGGGCCAGGGCGAAGCCGAGTCTATCATGCTGGTGCAGAAGGCGCAGGCCGATGCCATTCGCCTGCTGAACGAGGCCTGCCCCAGCAAGGAAGTGCTGCAGCTGAAGGCCTACGAGAGCTTTATGAAGGCGGCCGACGGCCAGGCCACCAAGATCATC
>DMMB01000097.1:11012-11235 GCA_003453215.1 Oscillospiraceae bacterium
ATCATTCCCAGCGAGATCCAGGGAATGGCTGGCCTGGCGACCTCTGTCAAGGAGCTTGTCAAGGAATAAGCCGAAATTTTAGTAAAAGCGCTATCCCTGTGGGATGGCGCTTTTTTTCGGCTTGTGCTATAATGGAGGCGGAGATCCCCCACCCGGGGCAGCGGTGGGGGAGGTGCCGAGACGGCAGCGGGCCCCGCAGGGGCCGGCCGCCCCCGTGGGGGCG
>DMMB01000056.1:0-1038 GCA_003453215.1 Oscillospiraceae bacterium
AACAAATTGTCAAGCACTTTTTGCAGCTTTTTTCGAAAAAATTGCTTTTATTTGCGCCAAAACATTTCTTCCGATTTTGTGCAGTATGTGTTATACTGTTTATGTGAAATTCACAAGGGAGGAGGGGTTCGCCATTCAAGTGATTCAGTGGGAAAAGCTTTCCCCGTCCATCCAGATTGCCATTGATGAGACACATCGCTTTGGCACCGATGCGTTTTTGCTGGAACACTTTGCCTCCGTTCGCGGCATTGATAAGGTCTGTGATCTGTGCGCTGGCTGCGGCATTGTTGGACTGCTTATGCTGCGGCGGCCGCGGCCCCCACAGGCCGTTACTGCGGTGGAAATCTCTCCCCAGGCGGTGGCTCTGATGCAGCGGACAGTCGAGGCCTCCTCGCTTGCTCATTTTTCTCCATTGCAGGGCGATCTCCGCGAAATCCGCACATTGCTGCCGGCCCACAGCTTTCGGCTGGTTACCTGCAACCCGCCTTACTTTCAGGCAGGAACCGGTTATCTCTGCCCGGAGGACAGCCGTCGGCGTGCCCGCCATGAGCAGGAGGAAAGCTGCACCATCGGAGAAGTCTGTGAGGCGGCCGCCTGGCTGCTGCAATACGGGGGACGTTTTTGTCTGTGTCAGCGCCCGGAGCGTCTCACCGACGTACTCTCCGCCATGCGGCAAGCCGGTTTGGAGCCAAAGCGCCTGCGCTGGGTACAACAGCGGGCGGGAAAGGCTCCGTGGCTCTTTTTGGTGGAAGGAAAAGCCGGTGCCAAGCCCGGACTTACCGTAGAGCCCCCGCTCCTTGTAGAAAATGCCGACGGCAGCTACTCCGATGAGATGAAAACGATATATCGCATTGTATAATTCGTTCGTATTATTCTATTTGTAAAGGATTTTGCATTATGGGAACCTTATATATTGTGGGAACCCCCATTGGGAATCTGGGCGATTTCTCTCCCCGCGCCGTGGAAGTACTCCAGACGGTGGACTTTATTGCTGCGGAGGATACCCGTGTCACCCTTAAGCTGCTCAATCATTTTGAA
>DMMB01000056.1:1330-1646 GCA_003453215.1 Oscillospiraceae bacterium
GCCGGTATGCCCTGCATCAGCGATCCCGGCGAAGGTCTGGTGGCCCTCTGCCACGAAAACGGCGTGGAAATCGCCACCGTACCCGGCCCCACCGCGGCCATGACGGCTTTAGCCGCCAGCGGCCTGCCCACCGGCAAATTTCTATTTGAGGGCTTTCTTCCCATCAAAAAAGGGGAGCGCGATGCGGCGCTGCAGACAGTTTGCCGCCTGCCGCATACCCTTATCTTCTACGAAGCGCCCCACCGCCTGCGGCAAACCCTTGCCGCCCTGCTGGAAGGCCTGGGGAACCGCCCCATCACCCTGTGCCGGGAGCTGA
>DMMB01000056.1:1846-2561 GCA_003453215.1 Oscillospiraceae bacterium
CGGGAGCTGACCAAGCTGCACGAAGAAATGCAGCGCACCACATTGGCCAAGGCGGTGGAAGAATACACCACCCGGGAACCCCGCGGAGAATATGTGCTGATTGTGGCCGGAGTCGAAGAAAGCGACCCCGCAGCCCGGATGACTCTGGAACAAGCGGCCGCTCTGGTTTGTCGCTTGGCGGCCGATGGTCAATCTCTAAGCGACGCTGCCAAACAGGTAGCCAAAGAAACCGGCTACCGCAAAGGTGAACTGTACCGCCTGGCGCTGGAAAGTGAATAATCCTGGATACCAAAAAGCGACAGCTTCCCCGGCTGCCGCTTCTTTTTTAATTTGTGCTTGCATCGCCTGCGGTGGATTCCCAGGCGGTAACGCTTACTGCATCGCTGCTGTCTTCCTCACTGCCGATGTGGTAAATCGGCTCCGGCACCCGCCGGCTTTCATCCAAGGCGCCGTAGCTGCCCCACTGCCAGTTGCCGCCATGCCAGCAAATCCCCGTTCCATCGGGAAATACAAAAGTCATCCAGTAAATCGTTTGCTGCTTGCCGTCTATTTCTATTTGGGGGTTTTCTCCGCTGCTGGCGCCGGTTCCAAAGGTATAGTTCTTATACTGCTTCACGGTCAGGGTTTTCATGCTTTCCTTATCGGTTTCCACCCACAGGTAAGTCATACCCTCATACTGCCCACAGTGGATTTCCAACTCACTCAGGCCGCCAAC
>DMMB01000056.1:2738-3106 GCA_003453215.1 Oscillospiraceae bacterium
CCCTGCGGCTTTTCTTCGTTCTGCTGCTCCCGGTTGGGCGCTGTGGGCGTTACCGTGGTTGGCTGCTGCAGGTCTTCCGGTTCCTCCGTCACCGGCGGTTCCGGCTGGGCCGGCTCTATCGGCTGCTGCCCGCAGGCGGCCAGGCATAATACCAGCAGGCACGCTATTGCCATGGCTGCTATCTGCTTCCGTTTCATTTTCTCCCCTCCCTTTTATTACTGCTAATATAACAGGTTTTTCCTCGCTTGTCAAAAAAGGCCATGCCAAAAGCCCCCGCTCCATACGGAACGGGGGCTTTTTCTTTTTTAGTCTGCCTGCAATTCAGATCAGATCAGCTCGATGATGGCCATCTCAGCAGCGTCGCCGCG
>DMMB01000056.1:3292-14341 GCA_003453215.1 Oscillospiraceae bacterium
ATCTCAGCAGCGTCGCCGCGGCGGGGGCCAATCTTTACGATGCGGGTATAGCCGCCGTTACGGTCGGCATACTTGGGCGCGATCTCATCCATAACCTTCTTCGCGACGGTTTCCTTGGTGATGTAGGAATAAACCTGACGCTTGGAGTGAAGGTCATCTGCCTTGGCAATGGTGATCATTTTCTCCGCCATTGCACGCACTTCCTTAGCGCGGGTTACGGTTGTTTCAATCTTACCGTTCTCCAGCAGGAAGGTAACCATGGCACGGAGCATCGCTTTTCTATGGTCAGTGGTTCTACCCAGTTTTCTGGCACCTGGCATTTATATCACTCCTTACCTTTTATTCGTCGTCGCTGTGCAGGTTAAAGCCCAGAGCCTCCAATTTGCTCATGACTTCCTCCAGCGACTTTTTGCCGAGATTGCGAACCTTCATCATCTCTTCGGGCGATTTGTTAATCAGATCGCCCACCGAGTTGACTCCGGCACGCTTCAGACAGTTGAAAGCGCGAACAGAAAGGTCAAGCTCTTCAATGGTCATCTCAAGAACCTTATCCTTACCGGATTCTTCCTTCTTTTCCATGATCTCGGTGGCATTCACTTCGTCACTCAGCTCTACAAAGTGATTGAGTTGTCTATTGAGGATCTTGGCAGCCAAGCTAACGGCCTCTTTGGCGGAAATGGTCCCATCGGTCCATACCTCCAGGGTCAGCTTGTCATAGTCGGTTATCTGTTCTACACGGGTATTTTCTACCGAGTAATTCACTTTCAAAACCGGTGTATAGATACTATCGGTAAAGATGGTACCCACCGGGGCCGCACCGTTGTTCAGCTGCTTGTTGCGGTCGGCGCTTACATAGCCCTGGCCCTTTTGCAGAACCAGTTCCATATTCAGCTTGGCGCCTTCGGCCAGCGTTGCAATGTGCATTGTCGGGTCCAGGATCTCCACTTCACTGCTGCCGGTGATGCAGCCTGCCGTCACTTCGCATTCGCCTTCGGCGGCAATGTGTACCGTTACAGGCTCCTCACCATGGAGCTTGGCAATGAGTCCCTTGATGTTCAGGATGATCTCTACTACATCTTCCTTTACACCGGGGATGGTGGAAAATTCGTGCTGGACACCGTCGATCTTAATGGAAGAAACGGCCACGCCGGGAAGCGAGGAGAGCAGAACCCTGCGAAGACTGTTCCCCAGGGTAATGCCAAAGCCACGGTCCAGCGGCTCAGCAATAAATTTGCCATAGCTGCCATCGGGACGAAGCTCTGCTGTTTCGATCTTAGGCTCGATAATTTTGACCATTCATTTCCCTCCTTAAATCAGCTTTTAGCGTACTGTACCTTCCCTAACTGACATTCGTCGGGTCAAGCATTATTTGCTGTAGAACTCAACGATCTGCTGCTCTTCGATGTCCATGTCAACGTCCTCGCGGGCGGGCAGACGGACAACCTTAGCGGTCAGCTGGTTCTTGTCAGCATCCAGCCACTGGGGAACAGGACGGGAAGCGTTCGCCTCGGTAACAAGCTTGATCTTATCGGAGTTGCGGCTGCCTTCGGCTACGGAGACAACATCGCCGGCCTTTACCAGAATGGAAGGAATGTTGGCCTTCTTGCCATTCAGGGTGTAGTGGCCATGACGGACCAGCTGGCGGGCTTCCTTACGGGAAGCGGCAAAGCCCAGACGATAAACCACGTTATCCAGTCTGCGCTCCAGAATGCTCAGCAGGTTTTCACCGGTCTTGCCGGGCATACGCTCTGCCATGTCAAAATACTTCAGCATCTGGTTTTCCATTACGCCATAGTAACGACGGGCGGTCTGCTTGGCGCGCAGCTGCGTGCCGTATTCAGAAACCTTCTTGCGAGACTTGCCATGCTGGCCGGGAACCGACTGTCTGCGGCCTACAGCGCACTTGTCGGAGTAGCATCTGTCACCCTTCAGGAACAGCTTTTTGCCCTCACGACGGCAAAGTCTGCATACAGGACCTGTATATCTTGCCATCTTTTTTTCCTCCTATTATACGCGTCTTCTCTTGGGCGGACGGCAGCCATTGTGGGGAATGGGGGTGACGTCCTTGATCATGGTAACCTCCAGACCAGCAGCCTGCAGCGCGCGGATCGCGGCTTCACGGCCTTGGCCGGGGCCCTTTACATATACTTCTACGCTCTTCAGGCCATGCTCCATAGCAGCCTTGGCAGCTACTTCCGCAGCGGTCTGGGCAGCAAAGGGAGTGGACTTACGGGAGCCGCGGAAACCGAGTCCGCCGGCAGAAGCCCAGGACAGTGCATTGCCCTGCGTATCGGTCAGAGTGACGATGGTATTATTGAAGCTGGACTGGATATGGGCGGCGCCGCGCTCGATGTTCTTCTTCTCACGGCGACGACGGATCACAGCCTTTTTTGCTACCTGTTTAGCCATATTCGATTTCCCTCCTTACTTCTTCTTATTTGCAATGGTCTTGGCGGGGCCTTTACGGGTGCGCGCGTTGGTCTTGGTGCGCTGGCCGCGTACAGGCAGGCCCTTTCTGTGGCGAACGCCGCGGTAGCAGCCGATCTCCACCAGACGCTTGATGTTCAGCGCCACGTCGCGGCGTTTGTCGCCTTCGACGATCAGGTGGTGGTCGATATACTCACGGATCTTAGCCTCATCCTCCTCGGTCATATCCTTTACACGGGTATCAGGATTGACGCCGGTGGCGGCCAGAATGTCATTGGCAGTCTTACGGCCGATGCCGTAGATATAGGTGAGTGCGATCTCGACCCGCTTTTCTCTGGGCAGGTCTACACCAGCAATACGTGCCATTCTTTAGTACACCTCCGTTTCGTTACTCTTAGCCCTGACGCTGCTTATGCTTGGGATTATCGCAGATGACCATGATGCGGCCTTTCCGCTTAATAATCTTGCACTTTTCGCACATCGGCTTTACAGAAGGTCTTACTTTCATGATATTTACCTCCTTTGTTCTGCACAATTTATCGTTGTGCCGCTTGCTTTTTACTTACTTGGAGCGCCAGGTAATGCGCCCCTTGGTGAGATCGTAGGGGGAAATTTCCACAGTTACCTTATCGCCGGGCAGGATGCGGATGTAATTCATGCGCAGCTTGCCGGAGATGTGCGCCAGGATAACGTGCCCGCTGGGCAGCCGCACCTGGAACTGGGCATTGGGCAGTGCTTCTACTACCTCGCCCTCGATCTCGATGACGTCTTGTTTGGACATGTGAGCGTTTACCTCCCTTATCTGGATGATTTGTCGTGGTACCTATGGGCCGCCTCTGCCAGTGCACGTCGCAGCCGACCATCCGCAGCATATTGCTGCGGATCCAGCCGCAGGGCCGTTTCCTGCACGTGGCGGGGGTTCTTGCTTTTGGGGTGCTGCAGCCGTCGTGTCCGGCCATCGGCCAGCAGGCATTCCTTTTCGGTGCTTTCCAGCACCACAAAGAGCCTTCCGGCATCGCGTCCGGCGGTGGCCAGCACCACACTTCCTTTCTCCGGCATTCCCGTTGCCCTCCCGTTTACAGCTTGGTCAGTATCACCGGGCCGTTATCGGTTATGGCAATGGTATGCTCAAAGTGGGCGCAGGGACTGCCGCTTTCTGTCACGACGGTCCAGTCATTTTCCAGGGTATATACCCCTTCGCCCTTCAGGTTAATCATAGGTTCTATGGCAATCGTCATGCCGGGCATCAGCCGCACGCCGCGTCCGGGGTGGCCGTAGTTCGGCACTTCCGGGTCTTCGTGCATCTTACGCCCTACGCCGTGGCCCACATATTCGCGCACCACGCCGTAGCCATAGCTTTCGGCATAGGTCTGTACCGCCGAGCCAATATCGCCCAGGCGGTTGCCCTTCAGTGCCGCCGCAATTCCGCGTTTCAGGCACTCCTGGGTGACCTCCAGCAGTTGTTTGGTTTCGGGGGCAATTTCGCCCACGCCTACGGTATAGGCGGAATCGCCATGATATCCGCCGATGCAGGCGCCTACATCAATGCTCACGATGTCGCCTTCCTTAATGACGTGCTTTTTATCCGGGATCCCGTGGATCAGCTCTTCATTGACGCTGATACACGCCGCTGCCGGAAAACCATACAGTCCCAGAAAGGAAGGGGTTGCTCCATGGGAGGTAATCGTCTCATGTACCACACGGTTGATCTCCCAGGTGGTGGTGCCCGGTTTACAGGCATGCACCCCGGCCCACAGAGCTTCTGCAGTGATCTTGCCGGCTTCTTTCATCAGGGCCAGCTCTTTGGAATTCTTCAGTACGATCACAGCTTCATCCCTCCAGTGCTTTCAGGATCTGCGCCGTCGCGTCGCCAATGCTCGCCGTTCCGTCTATCTCGGAAAGAACCCCGCGCTGCCGGTAGAAATCCACCACCGGGTCGGTCAGTTCATGATAGATTTTCAGGCGCTCACGCACCGTTTCGGGCTGGTCATCTTTGCGTGCTTCCAGGTGGCCGCCGCACTTATCGCATACACCCTCCACAGCAGGGGGGTTGTTCTGCAGGTGGAAGCTGGCGCCGCACTGGTCGCACATCACACGTCCTTGTACCCGTTCTACCAGTACTTCATCGGGTACTACAATCAGCAGGGCTTTGTTCACCTTTACCCCCATTCCCACCAGCGCCTCGGCCTGGGCCAGGTTGCGGGGGAAGCCATCCAGAATAAATCCGTTGGCGCAATCGGGGGAGGAAACGCGGTCCCGAATGATTTCGGTTACAATCTCATCCGGTACAAACTGTCCGCAGTCCATCAGGTGTTTTACCTGCTCTCCCAGCTCGGAGCCGCTGCGGATAACATCCCGCAGCGCGTCTCCGGTGGAGATCTTTTTAATCCCGTAGCGGCGGCTCAAAATATCGGTCTGAGTTCCTTTGCCGGCTCCGGGAGGGCCAAACATAATCAATTTCATCATGATTCTGTTTCCTCTTATCAGGCTTATTCCAGGAAGCCCTTATAGTGGCGCATCATCATCTGGGATTCCAGACTGCGGGCCGTATCCAGTGCTACGCCTACCACGATGATGATCGAAGTACCGCCCATGGAAATATTCATCTTTGCTACCGCACCCAGAATAATGGGCAGGATGGCGATGACGGCCAGCATCAGCGCGCCGGTCAAGGTCGTCTTGGAAATGATACGGCTGATGAAATCAGAGGTAGGCTTTCCGGGACGGATGCCGGGAATGGCGCCGTTATTCTTGCGAATATTATTGGCCATTTCAATGGGGTTGTACTGAATCGCAATATAGAAGTAGTTGAACAGGATAATGAGTACAAAGTACAGGATCGCGTACCATACGCTATTGGTAGAGAACACATTGGAGATGAACTTCGCAAAGCCACCCTCTGCGTTGGGATCTACAAAGCCAACAATGGTACCGGGGATCGCCAGGAAAGTGGAAGCGAAGATGATGGGCAGAACGCCGCTCATGTTTACCTTAATGGGCATATAGGTGTTCTGGCCGCCATACTGTTTCCGGCCCACAATCCGCTTGGCATACTGTACCGGGATACGACGCTCGGCGCCGTTCATCAGCACGATGAATGCGATCATCGCAATGAAGAGGATCACAACCAGCGGTACCCATACATAGTACTGGGGATAGAACTCGCCCAGCTTGATATAGGTAATGAGGCGGCTGATGAGGGAGGGGATCCGCGCCACGATGCCTGCAAACAGGATAAGGGAAATACCGTTGCCGATACCCTTTTCATCGATACGCTCGCCCAGCCATACAACCAGCATGGCGCCTGCACTGAAAGCCAGTACAATCGCAATGCCGCTGATCCAACCGGCTGCACCGGTGGTGTACTTCACCGCCTTGAACTGGCTGCTGCGCAGCAGGGTATAGTAAGCATACGCCTGCAAGATCGCCAGAGCAATGGTGGAGTAACGGGTGATCTTTTTAATCTTCTTCTGTCCTTCAGGGCCTTCCTTCGCCATGCGCTCCAGGGAGGGAATAGCGACGGTAAGCAGCTGAATAACGATGGATGCTGTAATATAGGGTGATACGCCCAGAGCAAAGAGGGTCGCCTCAGCAAAGGCGCCACCGGTCAGCAGGTTCAGGTAACCCAGCAGGTTCCCCTGGGTGCTGTCCAGCATCTCCTGCAGTCGGCTGGGATCCAGAAACGGTACGGGGATGGCACAGCCAAGCCGCACGATTACCAGAATCAGCAGGGTAAACAGGAGCTTCTTACGGAGATCCTCAATTTTCCATGCGTTCCGTAACGTCTGGAACATTATACCACCTCTGCCTTTCCGCCGGCTGCCTCAATTTTGCTCTTAGCACCTTCGGAGAAAGCGGCTGCTTTAACGGTAAGCTTCTTGGTCACCTCGCCACGGCCCAGGAACTTCACGCCATCGTAGGTCTTCTTTACAATGCCTGCATCCTGCAGAGCCTTGGTATCTACTACAGCGCCGTCCTCAAAGCGGGCGAGAACCTCTACGTTTACGCTGGCATACTTGGTGGCAAAGATGTTCTTAAAGCCGCGCTTAGGAATACGTCTCTGCAGGGGCATCTGGCCGCCCTCAAAGCCGGGGCGAACACCGCCGCCGGAACGGGCATTCTGGCCCTTGTGGCCCTTACCGGCAGTTTTGCCGTTACCGGAACCAGCGCCGCGGCCTACACGGTAGCCCTTATGGGTGCTGCCGGCAGCCGGAGAAAGCTCATTCAGTTTCATAATAGCTGCACCTCCTTGCTTATTCAGTTACCTCAATGAGGTGAGAAATGGTCTTGATCTTACCACGGGTGGCCGCGTTATCGGGCTGCTCAGTGGTCTGACCGATCTTTTTGAGGCCCAGGGAGTAAGCGGTGGCGATCTGCTTCTCCAGCCGGCCGTTCAGGCTCTTTACCAGCTTGATCTTCAGGGTCTTTTCCATGTTCGCTTACCTCCTTAACCCAGAATTTCTTTTGCGTCCTTGCCACGAACCGCAGCAACTTCCTCTACGTTACGCAGGGACTTCAGACCCTCGAAAGTAGCGGTAACAACGTTGCAGGGGTTGTTGGAACGCAGGCACTTGGTACGGATATCGCTGATACCGGCTACTTCCAGTACGGCACGAACAGCGCCGCCGGCAATCACGCCGGTACCCTGGGGAGCGGGTTTCATCAGTACCTCACCGGCGCCAAATTTGCCGATGACCTCGTGCGGAATGGTAGTTCCCTTGAGGGAAACTTTAACCATGTTCTTCTTCGCATCTTCAATGCCCTTGCGGATAGCGTCCGGGACTTCGCCGGCTTTACCAATACCAAAACCAATGGTACCGTTGCCGTCACCCACGACTACCAGTGCAGCGAACTTGTAGATACGACCGCCCTTGACGGTTTTGGAGACGCGGCCGATGTGTACGACCTTCTCCTGCAGATCCAGTTTAGATGCATCAATACGAGCCAAAAAGTGTCCCTCCTCTCTCAGAATTTCAGGCCGCCTTCGCGGGCGCCCTCGGCCAGTTCTGCCACGCGGCCATGATAGACAAAGCCGCCGCGGTCAAATACGACCTCTTCGATGTTTACCTTCTTGGCAGCCTCGGCAATCGCAAGACCTACCTTGCGGGCGCCTTCCTTGTTGCCGCCGTAGCCGTCAAAGCCCTTATCCATGCTGGAAGCAGCAGCCAGAGTTACGCCAAGATCGTCATTGATGATCTGAGCATAAATGTGGTTGGCGGAGCGGAAAACGGCCAGTCTGGGACGCTGCGCAGTACCGTACACTTTGCCGCGTACTCTGGCGCGTCTTTTAAGACGGTTCTTCTTGCTATCAACTTTCGTAACCATTCAGATACTCCTCCTTCCTTATTTACCCTTGCCGGCTTTACCTTCCTTGCGGATGATAACTTCGTCGACGTATTTGATGCCCTTGCCCTTATAAGGCTCGGGGGGACGCTTCTCGCGGATTTCCGCAGCAAACTGGCCTACGGCCTGCTTGTCGGCGCCTTTTACGATTACTTTGTTGGGGGAGGGCACTTCAATGGTGATGCCGGGGATCTCGGGTACAATAACCTGATGAGAATAACCCAGGTTCATAACCAGCTCGTTGCCCTGTTTGGCAGCACGGTAACCTACGCCATTGATTTCCAGTTCCTTGGAGAAGCCCTTATCGATGCCCTCTACCATGTTGTGGATCAGTGCGCGGTACAGGCCGTGCATGCTCTTGGTCTCTTTTTCTTCGTTTGCACGCGTAATGTGCATTACGTTGCCGTCCATCTTTACTCCGATGCGGCTGTCGATGGTCTGGCTGAGGGTGATGCCCTTACCGCTGACGGTAACGGTGTTGCCCTCTACCTTTACTTCGATGCCGGCGGGGATTTCGATGGGCTTGTTACCAATTCTGCTCATTCTACTTTCCCTCCTTACCAGATGAACGCCAGGACTTCGCCGCCGACATTCAGCTTACGAGCCTCTTTATCGGTGATGACGCCCTTGGAAGTGGAGAGGATTGCAACGCCCAGGCCCTTCATGACCTTGGGGCAGTCCTCACAGCTTGTATAAATACGCAGACCGGGCTTGGAAACTCTGCGCAGCCCCTGGATTACAGGGGTCTTGTTGGCGCCGTATTTCAGGGTAATACGGATAACGCCCTGCTTACCGTCATCAATAACGGTGAAAGCCTTGATATAACCCTCGTCAAGAAGAATCTGAGCAATAGAAGTCTTCATCTTTGACGCAGGAATATCAACAGTGTCGTGCTTGGCGCTGTTCGCATTGCGAATGCGAGTCAGCATATCAGCAATCGTATCAGTGATATACATAGGTCAACCTCCTTCTTTCTATTACCAGCTTGCTTTCTTTACGCCGGGGATCTGGCCCTTATAGGCCAGCTCGCGGAAACAGATACGGCAGATCCCGTACTTACGCAGGTAAGCGTGGGGGCGGCCGCAGATCTTGCAGCGGTTGTAAGCTCTGGTAGAGAACTTAGCGGGAGCCTGCTGCTTCAGTTTCATCGACAGTTTTGCCATTCTTCTCTACCTCCTTACTTCTCAAAGGGCGCGCCCATCAGGGTCAGCAGCGCTTTGGCTTCTTCATCGGTCTTTGCGGTGGTTACAAAGGTAATATCCATACCGCGTACCTTATCGATCTTATCGTACTCGATCTCGGGGAAGATCAGCTGCTCACGGATACCGAGGTTGTAGTCGCCACGGCCATCAAAGCTGTTGCCGTTAATGCCGCGGAAGTCGCGTACACGGGGCAGAGCGATATTGAACAGCTTATCCACGAACTCGTACATTCTCTCGCCGCGCAGGGTTACCTTTGCGCCGATTACCATACCTTCACGCAGCTTAAAGTTTGCTACGGATTTGTGTGCTTTGCAGGGCATAGCCTTCTGGCCGGTGATCTTGCCCAGATCGCTGACAATGGCATCCAGCATCTTGGGGTTATCTTTCAGCTCACCGCAGCCAACATTGATGACGACCTTATCCAGCTTGGGGATCTGCATAACACTCTTGTAGCCGAACTTGCTCATCATTGCAGGGGCTACGTCACTCTTGTAGAATTCTTTCAAACGTGCCATGATTATCCTCCTTCTTAATAAGATGCGCCGCAGTGCTTGCACACACGGGTCTTGGTGTCGCCCTCTACCTTATGGGCCAGGCGGGTCGCCTTGCCGCACTTGGGGCAAACAGCCATTACTTTGCAGGCATATACAGCGGATTCCGCTTTCATAATGCCGGCGGGATCTCCCTGTTTGCGGGGCTTCACATGCTTGGTTACCATGTTCAGGCCCTCTACGATGACCTTCTGCTCTTTGGGGCTTACCTGCAGAACTTTGCCCTGCTTGCCCTTATCCTTACCGGAGAGCATGACGACAGTGTCGCCGGTCTTTACATGAATATGATTCATACTTTGCGACACCTCCTTACAGAACTTCCGGAGCGAGGGAGAGGATCTTGGTGTAATCCTTTTCTCTCAACTCTCTGGCTACTGGCCCAAAGATACGGGTACCACGGGGATTTTTGTCCTCCTTGATGATAACGGCTGCGTTTTCATCAAAGCGGATATAAGTGCCATCTTCCCGGCGCAGCCCCTTTGCGGAGCGTACGATTACGGCACGGACTACTTCGCCCTTCTTGACGGTGCCGCCGGGGGCTGCCTTCTTGACGGAAGCCACGACTACATCGCCGATATTGGCATATCTCTTGCGGGAGCCGCCCAGCACGCGGATACACATAAGCTCCTTCGCGCCGGTGTTATCAGCTACCTTGAGATAGGTCTGCATCTGAATCACAGAGCGTTCCTCCTTTCAAAGACTCGTGCATCTTGCTGCACGGTTCTATTCCAATAAACAGATTGATACAAATTTGCTTACGTGCGATCCGTCCGGCTTATTTCGCCTTCTCGATGATCTCTACCACGCGCCATCTCTTATCTTTGGAGATAGGACGGGTTTCCATGATCATGACGGTATCGCCGATACCGCAAGCGTTAGTCTCATCATGCGCCTTGAACTTCACAGTGCGCTTTACGATCTTCTTGTACAGGGGGTGACGGACGTTATCGATAACGGCGACCACTACGGTCTTGTCCATCTTATCGGAAACGACCACGCCTGTTCTGGTTTTTCTCAGGTTTCTTTCGCTCATCAGGATATCCTCCTTTCTCCTTATTTAGTCTCCAGCTCTTTTTCCTTCAGTACGGTCTTTACGCGGGCAATGTCTTTCTTGACCTCAACAAGACGCAGAGGGTTATCCAGCTGGTTGACAGCGTGCTGGAAGCGAAGATTGAAAAGCTCGGTCTTCAGGTCAGCAAGCTTTTTGTTCAGATCCTGAGCAGAAAGTGCTCTGATTTCGGTAGCCTTCATTATTCTTCACTCCCTTCGGTTTCTTTTTTTACAAATTTGCACTTGATCGGCAGCTTGTGCATAGCCAGACGCATAGCTTCACGAGCAATGCTCTCATCAACGCCGCCCATTTCGAACAGGATACGGCCGGGCTTTACCACGGCTACCCAGTACTCAGGGCTACCTTTACCGGAACCCATTCGGGTTTCAGCGGGCTTTGCGGTGACGGGCTTATCGGGGAAGATCTTAATCCATACCTGACCGCCACGCTTGATGTAACGGGTCATGGCGATACG
>DMMB01000056.1:14551-21826 GCA_003453215.1 Oscillospiraceae bacterium
GCGATACGGGCGGCCTCGATCTGGTTGGAGGTGATCCAAGCGGGCTCCAGGGCCTGCAGACCAAACTCGCCGTTGGAAACGGTGTTGCCGCGCAGTGCTTTACCGGTCAGACGACCGCGCTGAACGCGACGATATTTTACTCTTTTGGGCAACAGCATTACTTGCGGCCTCCTTCCTTCTTGGGCTTACGGTCCTGCAGCACTTCACCGGCATAGATCCATACCTTTACACCGATGCGGCCGTAGGTGGTAGCAGCCTCTGCAAAGCCGTAATCAATATCGGCACGCAGGGTCTGCAGCGGGATAGTACCCTCATGGTACTGCTCCACACGGGCAATCTCAGCGCCGCCCAGACGGCCGGAGCACTGAGTCTTGATTCCCTTGGCGCCGGGCTCGCGGCCCATGGGCTTCATGGCGCGGCCAATGGCCTGCTTCATGGCGCGGCGGAAGGATACACGACCCTCCAGCTGGGCAGCAATGCTTTCGGCAACCAGCTGGGCGTTCTTATCGGGGCTCTTTACCTCAATTACACCCAGGGGCAGTACGGTCAGCTTCTGAGTTTTGCCCTTGTTTACCAGAGCTTCGCACTCAGCACGCAGTTTTTCAATCTCCGCGCCGCCCTTACCAATTACGATACCGGGACGGGCACAGTGAATATTGATGCGAACCTTATCGGCTGTTCTCTCGATTTCAATCTTGGGAACGCCGGCATCATACAGTTTCTTCTTCAGGAATTTACGCAGGTTATAGTCCTCGACCAAGATATCGCCGAAAGCGTTATCACGAGCAAACCAGCGGGAATCCCAATCCTTGATTACGCCCACGCGAAGACCGTGGGGATTTACTTTCTGTCCCATAGTTTACCTCCTTCTTTCAGCTTATTCTTTTTCACGCAGAACCATAGTTACGTGAGAAGTTCTCTTCATCACGCGGAATGCACTGCCCTTTGCTCTGGGACGAATTCTCTTGAGCATAGGACCGGGGCAGACAAAACACTCTGCGACATAAAGATTATTCTTGTCCATGTTGAAGTTGTTCTCCGCGTTGGCTACTGCGCTCTTCAGCAGCTTAGCCAGGGGCTCGCAGGCCGCCTTGGGAGTCAGCGCCAGAATGGCGGCTGCTTCATCAACAGGCTTGTTGCGGATCAGATCCAGCACGATCTGTACCTTGCGGGGCGAGATGCGCGCGTGTCTGAGATAAGCCTTAGCTTCCATGTGTTTTTCCTCCTTTCGGTCCTATTTTAAGATTTCTTGGCACCGGCGTGGCCGCGGAAGGTACGGGTGGGGGCAAATTCGCCCAGCTTGTGGCCAACCATATCCTCGGTGACATATACCGGCACGTGCTTGCGTCCGTCATGCACAGCAAAGGTGTGACCGACGAAGTCAGGGAATATTGTGGAGGCGCGGCTCCAGGTCTTGAGGACGCGCTTTTCGCCGGCCTCATTCATGGCTTGCACTCTTGCCAGCAGCTTAGGCTGCACAAAAGGTCCTTTTTTGATACTTCTGCTCATAGTTCAATATCCTCCTTTCCTCGCGGTTATTTCGCGTTGCGGCGCTTGACGATGAACTTGTCAGAGGCCTTGTGCTTGCCGCGGGTCTTGTAACCCAGCGCGGGCTTGCCCCAGGGGGTTACAGGGCCGGGACGGCCGATGGGCGCGCGGCCCTCACCACCACCGTGGGGATGGTCGCAGGGGTTCATAACAGAACCGCGGACGGTGGGACGGATACCCATATGGCGGGTACGGCCGGCCTTACCGATGTTCACGTTTTCGTGATCGATGTTGCCTACCTGACCAATGGAGGCCATGCAGTTCAGCTGAACGTTGCGCAGCTCGCCGCTGGGCAGACGGATCATGCCGTACTTGCCTTCCTTAGCCATCAGCTGGGCCATGTTGCCAGCGGCGCGGGCCAGCTGGGCGCCCTTACCGGGGTACAGCTCCACATTATGGATTACGGTACCGACGGGGATATTCGCCAGAGGCAGTGCATTGCCGGGTTTAATATCGGCATTGGGGCCGGAAACGACGGTATCGCCAACCTTCAGGCCAACGGGGGCCAGGATGTAGCGCTTCTCGCCATCTTCGTACTGCACCAGAGCGATATGAGCGGAACGGTTGGGATCGTACTCCAGAGTAAGCACAGTAGCAGGTACATTCAGCTTCTCGCGCTTGAAGTCGATCACACGGTATTTACGACGGTTGCCGCCGCCCTGGTGACGAACGGTGATGCGGCCGGTATTGTTACGGCCGGAATGCTTCTTCACCGGTTCCAGCAGGGATTTTTCGGGGGCTACCTTGGAAAGCCCGGAATAGTCGGTCACGGTCATGCCGCGGCGACCGGGAGTCGTGGGCTTATAGCGTTTAATAGCCATTTTAATTCCTCTCCTTTGTAGATTTTAGCGGAGCCGGAGCAGGCTCCATACATAATTGTTCTTACGCAGCGGGGACTGAAACCCCGGGGAGCGGCGCCTTAGCGCATGCTCTCAAAGAACTCGATGGTCTTGGAATCCTCGGTCAGGGTAACAATCGCCTTTTTGTAGCTGGCGGTGTAGCCCTGGTAGCGGCCCATTCTCTTCAGCTTGCCTTCGCAGTTCATGGTGTTTACAGCAGCTACCTTGGTGCCGGGGAACATAGCCTCTACGGCCTTGGCAATTTCCACCTTATTCGCGGTCTTCATGACCTTGAAGGTGTACTTTTTGTGCTGCATCGCTTCCATGGAATTTTCGGTAACGATGGGGGCGACGATAATATCCTGGATCATTTTCATTTCGCGTACACCTCCTCCAGTTTATCTACCGCAGCCACGGTCAGGATCATCTTGCGGGCATTGAGCACATCATAGGTGTTCATTTCGCCCACAATGCTGGTCTTTACACCGGGGATGTTATTGGCGGAGCCAACCAGGGTCTTGTTCACTGCATCGGTAACGATGAGCGCTTTCCCTTCGGCGCCCAGCGCCTTCAGCATATTTACTACGGTCTTGGTCTTGTACTCATCTACCTTGATGGCATCAACCAGAATCAGCTCATTCTCGGCAACCTTGGCAGAGAGAGCGCTCTTGAGGCCGACAACCTTCATCTTGCGGTTGATGGTGTAGCGGTAGGAACGGGGCTTGGGGCCCAGTGCTACGCCGCCGTGAGTCCACTGAGGAGCGCGGGTCGAACCCTGACGGGCATGACCGGTGCCCTTCTGACGCCAGGGCTTTTTGCCGCCGCCGGAAACTTCGGTTCGGGTCAGGGTGGACTGAGTGCCCTGACGCTGGTTCGCCAGATAATTCTTGACCACTTCGTGCAGGACCGCCTTGTTAGGAGTCACTGCAAAGATCGCGTCGTTCAGCTCACGCTCGCCGACGCTCTTGCCGGTCATATCGTAAATTGTAACCTTAGCCATTCTTCGTATCCTCCTTCCTGTTAAGCCTTCACGGAGTCGGTGATGGTAACAATGCCGCCCTTAGCGCCGGGGATAGCACCCTTGATGGCGATGAGGTTGTTCTCGGCATCGATCTTCACGACAGCCAGATTCTGTACGGTCACGCGCTCAGCACCCATGTGGCCGGGCAGCTTTTTGCCCTTCATAACACGGCTGGGGTCGGAGCAGGCGCCGTTGGAACCGGCATGACGATGAACGGGGCCGGTACCGTGGGTATCCTTCAGGGAGTGGGCATTGAAGCGCTTGATTACGCCAGCATAGCCTTTACCTTTGGAAGTACCGCAGACATCTACCGCGTCGCCCGCGGCGAAGGTATCTGCTTTGATGATGTCGCCGACATTCAGGGCGGCGATATCGTCCAGACGGAATTCTTTCAGGGTCTTCTTCAGGGCTACGTCAGCCTTGGCAAAGTGACCCTTGATCGCTTTGGTGGCGCGCTTGTCGCTGAGTGCACCGTAACCGATCTGCACGGCTTCATAACCGTCGTTCTCGATTGTCTTCTTCTGCACTACCACGCAGGGGCCGGCCTCTACGACCGTTACCGGTACTACATTGCCCTTTTCATCAAAGAGCTGGGTCATACCGATCTTTTTGCCGATGATACATTTTTGCATTTGTGTGTTCCTCCTGTTCGGTTATTGGTCGGCCATATTGTGTTCGGGTCGGCCGACATGACCTTACCCGCCTTGCGGCGGCAGGTGCCGGGTGTGGATCCAAGCCGTTTTTACAGCTTGATTTCGATCTCTACGCCGGCGGGCAGCTCCAGACCGGTCAGCGCTTCCACCGTCTTGTTGGAAGGTCTGAGGATGTCAATGAGCCGCTTGTGGGTTCTCATCTCAAACTGCTCGCGGCTGTCCTTGTACTTGTGGACGGCACGCAGGATGGTTACGATCTCCTTTTCGGTGGGCAGCGGGATCGGGCCGGACACGCGGGCGCCTGTGCGCTTTGCGGTCTCCACGATCTTTTCTGCTGCGGTATCCACCAGCTGGGCATCATAGCCTCTCAGTCTGATTCTGATTTTTTCCTTGACTGCCACTTTGCATCGCCTCCTGTTAGTTTAGTTTACTCAGGCGACGGTTTTTGCCCTGCTTTCTTTGCAAACCCTGCCGGGTGTTCCGCGGTATCGCATAAAGAAATCCGGACGCTTCCCAGCCCTTTTTTTCAAAAGGATTCGGAGCCATCCGGGACCTTTTAATGCACTCGCCGCAGCCATTCCCATGGGGATAGCGCCGGTTGCAGTTCAAAGCCGCCCGGTTTTAAATCGGACATACTCCGCGGAAATTCCCCGTCTGGACCACTGTCGTCACAATGGTTCGGCGGCCACCTCCCGCATCATCGCATATCAAAAGCGCAGTCACGCAAGGATTAGTGTACCATACAAAGATGCCTTTTGCAAGCCTTTTTTACCTAATTTTCCGGACTTTTTTGCTTTTTTATTATTACCTTCGCTTAACAAGTGCACATACGGTTTTTTGCGGGCATAAATGCTGCCCAACATTGTGTGTCGCGTTGACAGGCGCCAGCCTGTCTGCCACTCCACACTTCCCCGGGCAGCATTTCTCCCACACAAAAACTCCAAAGGACTTTTCAGCGAAGGAGATTTTGTTACCAAATAGTGGGATTGGCCCCCTACTATTTATATATAGGGAGCCGCAGAAATGGCAATGCCCCGCCCAGAATGGGCAGGGCAGCGGTTTTTTATACATCAATTTGGGAATTGAGCAGCGCCAACAAGCGGTCTTCCCACTCTTCATGTCCTTTTGGTGCGGCGCCGCAGCCCTCTGCCCGCAGGGTTTCCCCATTGGCAAAGGTAATATACAAAAGCCAGCGCTTGGTACGCGGGGTGCGCAGCCGGCATTCATTGTAGCCGGCCCACCCGGTAATATGGTACTGGTCGCCCAGTTCGCTTAGCTGCTGCCACAGCGCTTCCGGGGCCGCAATGCTCTCCAAATGTTCCGGCATAGTGCGGGAATAGGTGAGCCGCACCCGGCCGTTTTCCGGCGTTACACGATAATGGAACCCCCAATGATGACCGTCTCCGCAGCGGTATTCCCACTGGGCAACGGGCGGCAGGGGGGCCATTTCCTTTTTGCGGCCAAAAAGCGCCATGCAGCGTCACTTCCCTTCGATGATGGATTGCAGACCGCGGCGCTCCAGCAGATGAACCAGCCATACGCCCAAGAGGCAGGGGGGAATCTGGCCCAGGGCAATCTGCCCGGCGAAGACCCAGAAGGCCCCATTGATGCTGCCGGTGGCGGCATAGCACCATTCCGCGCCGATGGCAACGGCATTGAACAAAATGGGCGGCAGCGCCGAAAGCCAGGGGGCTCCGCCCAAGCGGATTTTCCCCAACAGGCGGCTGGTGATAGCCGCCAGCAGGGTAGCGGCTGTTCCCACGAACAGATCGACCATTCCCAGGAAATTGGTGCCGGTGGCAGCGCCCACCCCATTGGTAATGGCGCAGCCCAGGGTAACACCCCAAATGGCGGCCGGGCTGAGGACGGGCAGCAGGGTCAGTGCCTCCGAAACGCGGCACTGCACCGCGCCGAAGGTGATGGGGGCCAGGACCAGCGAAACAGCAGCATAAGCAGCCGCAATGACCCCAGCGGCAGTCATCTGCCGCAGCGTGCGGTTTTTCATATTCATTTCTCCTTTGGATGCCGTCGGATGCGGCATTAGTTTTATTTAGCGTCAGGATCTTTCGACTGACGATCCCAAAAGGACTCCGCTATTTTAGCATATCCGCTGCCCGGATACAAGCTTTGCTTGTATTTTCTTCCCCAAACCAGTATAATGAAACCAATCACACAGAAAAAGGGAGAATGCCCATGCGTATTTTAGCAGTAGATTACGGCGACGCCCGGACGGGGCTTGCCATCTGTGACCGCGGGGAACTGCTGGCCAGCCCGGTGGGGGTGTTCCACAGCGGCAACCGGGAAGCGGTAATCGAAGAAATCGCGCGGCAGGTGGCGGAACAGAGGGCCGAACTGGTGGTTGTGGGCAACCCGCTGAACATGAACGGAACGGCCGGTCCCCGCAGCGAACTGTGCCATGCCCTGGCCGATGATCTGGCCAAAAAGCTGCCCTGCCCGGTAAAAATGTGGGATGAGCGCAGCACCACCGTTACAGCCACCCAATACCTGAATATGACCGATGTGCGCGGAAAAAAGCGCAAAAATACCATTGACGCGGTGGCGGCGACCATTATTCTGGAAAGCTACCTGGCCTACCGCAAAAATCACCCCGGGGAGGAATGAACCATGCCGCATACCGAAGAACTGCTGCAGCGGGAAACGCTGGGGCAAAACCGGGTATTCACCCACGAACGCTGGCAGGTACGGCTGGAAAACGGCCAGACGGCGGAACGCGAGATGATCCGCCACCCCGGCGGGGTAGGCATAGTGGTGGTGGATGAAAACGACCGGCTGCTGATGGTACGGCAATACCGCAGCGGCATGGGCGCGGAATCGCTGGAGATCCCGGCAGGGAAGCGCGACCCCGGGGAAGCCCCGGAGCAATGCGGCCGCCGGGAGCTGGAAGAGGAGTGCGGATGGATTGCCGGGCGGCTGGAACCGCTGGCAGTGCTGTACCCCACCCCGGCTTACTGCGATGAGAAGATCTGGATTTTTACCGCGAAGGACCTGACAGTCGGGCACACCCACCCCGATGAGGATGAATTCATCACTGCAGAATGGGTGCCGCTGGCCGAAGCCGAGCAAATGGTGCTGGCAGGGGAGATAGAGGACGCGAAAACGCAGATAGCGATACTGAAATATACGGCACTGCGCCGGAAAGGAGAAGCCCATGAAAAAATCTGATTTTATTGCGCAAATTGCAATAACAAGTTGG
>DMMB01000008.1 GCA_003453215.1 Oscillospiraceae bacterium
TGGTGGTGGTGACCCACGAGATGAGCTTTGCCCGTGGGGCGGCAGACCGCATCCTGTATGTGAATGGCGGGCTGATAGCGGAAGAGGGCACCCCGGAGGAGATTTTTGGCGCGCCCAAGACCGCCGAACTGCGGGCTTTCCTGGGCAGCGGATTTGAGGACTGAGAGAATAAATCTTTGATGAAACCGTCCCTGTCGAAGAAGGTTGCAAATTGCCCTATGGCGTGTTATAATAGCAAAATCAAGCGAAGCTCCTGCCGAAAAGCGGTGGGAGCCGCCGCATTTTAGAACCCAAGTAAAAGGAAGGAATTCCATGAACAAGAAGATCAGACAAAACCTGTTTCCCGTCCTGACGGCGCTTATTTGGGGCACGGCATTTGTGGCACAAAGCGTCAGTGCCGAGCATGTGCCGCCCCTGACCTTCGGCGCTATTCGGTGCAGCATGGCGTTTGCAGCGCTGGCACTGGGACTTACCATTGTACGCATGGTACAAAAAAAGAGAAACCCGGAACGGGTGGAGCCGTTGGCGAAATCCCCGAAGGATCTGCTGCTGGGCGGACTTTGCTGCGGCGTCGTGATGGCAACGGCCAATTTTCTTCAGCAAACCGGACTTTCGCAGGGCACCAGCGTAGGCAAAGCGGGCTTTATTACGGCGCTGTACATTGTGCTGGTGCCCATTTTGGGGCTGTTCCTGCACAAGAAAGTGACGGTTGCTGTGTGGATTTCGGTGGCACTGGCCGCAGTGGGGCTCTACTTCCTGTGCATGAATGAGGCGCTGACGATTGAAAAAAGCGACCTGATGGTGATGCTGTGCTCGCTGGCTTTTGCGGTACATATTCTGGTCATCGATCATTTTACCCAAAAGGTGAACGGCGTGGCGCTTTCTACCGCGCAGTTTGCGGTGGCGGCAGTGGTTTCCGGCATTGCGGCGGCCCTGACCGAAACCCCGACCCTGGCGGGAATCAAGGAGTGCATCTGGCCGCTGCTGTACGTGGGCGTAATGAGCGGCGGCGTGGGCTATACGCTGCAGATTTTGGCGCAGAAGGATGCGAACCCCACGGTGGTTTCGCTGCTGCTCAGCCTGGAATCGGTTTTCTCGGTGATAGCCGGGGCGGTGATCCTGCACGATAGGCTGACCGGCCGGGAACTGCTGGGCTGCGGACTGATGATGCTGGCGGTGATACTGGCGCAGCTGCCGGCACGCAGCAAGGTTGCGGAACAGGCAAATAACTGATATAATGAGGACAGGGCGCAGAAAAGCAGTTCTGTCCTTTTTATTTTTCCGCCGTTAAGGAGGGCTTTTTGCAATGACCAAGATTTTTGCAGGGTTTTTATTTGTATTCCTGAACTTGAATATTACGGTGAACAATGCCAACGTGATTAACCTGCTGCCGGATTTTGTGGGGTTCATCTTGCTGTATATGGGTACCCGGGATCTGCTGGAGGAAAGTCCCCGTTATGTTACGGCCGGGCCCTGGCTGCTGGGTTTGATGGCCTACGGCATTGCCAACTGGGTGCTGAACCTGCTGGGAATAGATGGCGGCTGGGTGACCTCGCTGCTGGTGCTGGTGGCAGCGGTGGCAACCTACTATGCGACCTGGCTGGTGATTAAGGGCTTTGAGGATATTGAACGGAATAACTCGGTGGAAATAGGCGCCGCGGGCAGTATGCGCAGTTGGAAAATCTGTGCCATCCTGAACATTGTGGCGGTGGCACTCTCCTGGGTGCCGGTGCTGAGCGTATTGCTGCTTTTGGGCATGGTGGTGGTGACCATTATGCTGCTGGTAAGCCTGAATAAGACCCGCAAACTGTACGATGCCTACCGGATGCTGCGTCCGCAGAGCAACAACAGCGGGCCGGAATTTTAATGAAGGGGGGAAGAAAAGTGAAGGAATATCAGAACCTGATTGGAAAAATTATTATTGCGGCCGCGATTATTGCAGCGGCGTTTATCCTGGCCAATGCGATTGAGAGCGCCGAAGCCAGTGCCGGCAGCCAGATTGCCGGGGCGCTGCACGCCATGGCGAGCCAGATGTAAGAAAGAAGGTTCTGTATGGCCGTATTTTGGGTTATCATAGGTATGGCAGCGATATTTGCCCTGCTGGGGGTGGCCTTTTTCCGTACCAAAGATCCCCAAAGGGCGGTGCTGTACCTGACGGGGGACTACACCGGGCTGGATGCCGCCAAGGTGTGCCATACCGCCGGCCGTAGAATGTTGTGGTGGGCGGCGGCTCTGGTGCTTTGCGCTGCGGTGGCTCTTTGGAACAGAAAATGGGGCCTTTGTTTAGCAGTGGGGGTGCCACTGGTATGTGTGGCCTACCATGCGCTGGATATGGTACAGAACCGGGACCGCTACCGCAAATAAAGAAAAAGACCGTCCGGCAGAACCGGGCGGTCATTTTATGGGGGAAAGATTTATTGGGGAACTTTGGGCAGGATGAGCGGCAGCGTAAGCGGAACGATGGCCGCCTCCACATGGGTGCTTTCGCTCATTTCGCCATCGGCGTTCAGGTTGGTGGGCTGCTCAAAATCGATGGTAAGGCTGCGGCAGCGGGTGTAGATAATGCAATCCTGCAGCGAGGGATCATCCACGTGAAGGCCCTTTTGGTATTTGCCGATCACTTTAAGGATGCGCAGACGGTTGATTTTACGTACAATGCAGAGATCCATCAGGCCGTCTTCCACATTGAATTTGGGAGCGCCGTTCCAGCCGCCGCCGTAAAAGCCGCCATTGGACATCACCAGAATGAGGATATTTTCATCCAATACCCGGCCGTCATCCAGTACAATATGCGCCTGCTTGCCCATGGGGCTGAAAAAGGTGGCAATGAGCGCTAAAATATAAGCGCCGCTGCCGGTAACCAGGGGCAGCCGCTTGTAGCGGGCCATTTTTTTGCAAACGTCGGAATCCAGCCCCGCGCTGCAGATATTGGCAGACCACTGGTTATTGAAATGAATGAGATCAATGGGGCGTTCTTCGGCGGCGATTTGCGCTTCCAGATTGGAAAAATCACAATCCGGAAAGCTGCGCACAAAGTCATTGCCGCTGCCGCAGGGAACGACGCCCATGGCCGCATTGGCACAGCCGACCAGCCCCTGCAGCACCTCGTTCATGGTGCCATCGCCGCCGCAGCTGTAAAAACGCAGGTGCTCCCCTCCCGAAGCGGCACAGCGCTCCCGCACAAAGCGGGTAGCATCGCCAGCACCGGTGGTCAGGTAGATTTCCAGTTCTTCTTCCCGCCCGGCAAAAAGAGTGTGCAGGCGGGGGAGCAGGGTTTCGGATCCATTGGTTTTTCCGGCCGCGGGGTTGATAACGAAAACGTGTTTCATAACGGCAGAGCTCCTTTACGAATGATCGAAATCAGTTTGGATAAATCAGGAGGGCAGTTTCCACACCATGACGGTATGGGGCTGCGGCTGGAAGCCGAGCGACCGGAACAGCTGCAGCGCAATGGCATTTTCCGGCGGACATTCCAACTTTAGAACACCGGTTTGATGGCTGTAGTAGCGGCCAAGGGCTTCCAGAATGGCGCGGCCGATGTGCTGATTGCGTGCTTCCGGGATGAGGTACAGCTCTTCCAGAAGGATAATGGGGGAGCCGTACCGGCTGGAAAAGCTGTGTGCCAACAGCAGATACCCCAGCGTTTGGTCGCTTTCCACAATTCGGCGGCCTTCGATATTCTGATTACCGGCCAGACACGCCCGAAAGGTGGATATAAAGATATTTTTATCCAGGGGGGTCTCCACATGGGGAGAACGGTGCAGCTCGCTGCTCATTTCGACAAAGGGAATCAGATCCTTGCTGGTAAAGGGGATAAGTTCCATGGGGAAAATGCTCCTTTTTGACAAAATGGAAGATAAAAAATAAAAAAAATCATCCATTTTCATCTTTTTTATCATTGTAGCATACAAAATGAGAAATGCAAATACATGAAAACACATATAAGCAATACTTATGATTATTTCTTAAAAATTCTATATCCAAGATGGCAAAAGTATGCTATAATAATCAAGTTGAGTGGCATTTTGCCCAATTTTTTCGGAAAAGGAGGATTCCCATGCAGGAATTCTATGACATTACCGTAGCAGGTGTTAAACGCAGCCTGCCGGTTGTACCCATCAACGAAAATATGTCCATTGCCGGTTTTGTTATCTTTGGCGATACCGATGTAGTGGAACCCTGTGCCCGCGCGCTGGCAGAAAAGCTGCCCCCCGAAACCGAGGTGCTGGTAACGGCCGAGGCCAAGAGCATTCCGCTGATCTATGAGATGGCAAAAGTGATGAAGATGCCCCGCTATGTCATTGCCCGTAAATCGGTCAAGGGCTATATGCGCAATCCCATCATTACCACCGTTAATTCCATCACCAATATGGGCAAGGAACAGATTTTGGTGGTAGATGAGCACGACGCGGAGTTCATTAAGGGCAAAAAAGTGGCCATTATTGATGACGTGATTTCCACCGGCAGCAGCATCGAAGCCATCGAAAAGCTGGTAAAGGAATCCGGCGGCGAGGTAATTGCCCGCGCGGCAGTGCTGGCCGAAGGTGATGCGGCCAACCGCACCGATATTATCTATCTGGAAAAAATTCCGCTGTTCTTCCACGATAAAAAGTAATCCATATAAAATTGCCCCTGTGCCGAAACCGGTACGGGGGCTTTTTTATACGGGTTAGAAGGAGATAAATTCCACCGCAGCGCCCTGCTGCCGCAGCAGCTCGGCCAGGGCATCGGCCGGCAGCCATACGGTGGCGGTATTATCATTGGGGTGGACGCCGATGAGCTGACCGCGGTAGTCTTCATCCAGCAGAATGTCGACCCGGTGCTCCGCATCATTCAGCGCGCCGAAGGGGGTAACGGAACCCGGCGTCAGATGGAGCAGCGCTTTTAGCTCTTCGGCCCCGGCAAAGGAAAGCGCCCCATGCCCCAGCCGGGCTTTCAGCGCTTTCAGATCGGCCCGTTTTTCGCCATACAGCACCAACAGCCAGTAAAAACGTTTTTTCTGATCGCGAACCAGCAGGTTTTTGGCAATGGCTTCGCCGTGTTCCAGCCCCTGGGCATACAGTTCCTCCATATTGAATACAGCAGGGTGCTCCGCCAGCGTATATTCGATTTTATTATCCTCCAGCAGTCGCAGAACGGCGTGTGCCATGTCATTCATCGTGATTTGCTCCTTTTTTATTCGTTTTCCGTTTCGCCGGCGACTTCCCGCAGCAGTTCTTCCGCCGTTACGCCAAATAATTGAGCCAGCGCCATCAGGTTGGAGGTACTGGGCTCGGAAGTTCCCATCTCCCACTTGCTGACGGCCTGCCGGCTGACACCCAGGCTTTCCGCCACAAATTCCTGCGTCATTTGGCAGCGCTGGCGGTGGGCTTTGATTACCTCGCCCAGGGTGCGGCGGACAGCTTCCTTTTGCTGGCGGGTTTCTTTGGAATGAATGTAGATCCGCAGGGCGCGGACGGCCAGCACCAGCAGGTAAATAAGTCCCGCCAGCAGGGCAAGATTGACAATGACGATGAGGATGGCAAAGAGTGTGGTACTAAAAGAAAAATGCATAATAGAACCTCCTTTTTGCCGCTATTGTACTGCAGAAGGTTGGTTGCCGCCACCAACTATGGTGCAACCGGTCGGTTTTTTGTGCTATTGTAGCACGTTTTAGGGCGGGCCGCAAGGCGATTGCATAGATTTTCTCCCGGTGGGTGATACTACCCCTTGAAAGGGGGAATGACCATGGAACGACCTGTTTTGGGGCCCATTGACCCGGTAACGGGGCGGCCACTGTACCTGCCGCATGATGTGGTAAGCGGT
This sequence comes from Oscillospiraceae bacterium, assembly GCA_003453215.1. GTDB lineage: Bacteria > Bacillota > Clostridia > Oscillospirales > Ruminococcaceae > Angelakisella. The sequence continues at coordinate 5,806 of DMMB01000008.1, forward strand.
ACCGAAGCCACCGGGCTGGAGCCGATCCCGCCCCGGACGCCGGAGGAAGCCGAAAGCTATGCCGATCTGTACGATTGGCCGCTGGAGGACCAGCCGCCGCGGCGCTGAGGGGGCTTGCCAGCCGGGGAAAATTTTGCTATTATCTTGGGTGGAAATTTGAAAAACCGGGTGTTGCCCGGCGGCCCCGCCCGGCGCGCGCAG
>DMMB01000007.1:0-2686 GCA_003453215.1 Oscillospiraceae bacterium
CCGCCTGCGGCGGGCGAAACGGGCAAAGCCCGTTTGTTCCGGCAAAGCCGGAACGCCCTGCGGGCCCTTCTGCCGGTTTCCGGCTTTGGCTCATTCTTCGTTTGCTTTTACGCTCATTTCGGTTACATCCAGCCGCCACATAGCGGTGCGGGCCATCGCCTGCGGGGGGCAATCCGGCGCGCCGGGCAGATACCGGTCGATCAGCAGCTGCATGGCAGGGGCCTTTTCCTCCTCCGTCAGCTGGGTTACGGCCGCTTTCCCCATCACGCAGCCGTACCGGGTGGTAATGCCATAGCCCGGCAGCGGCACTACCCGGTGTCCGCAGTCCATCTGGAAGGAGCAAACCCCGTTTTGACGCAGCAGATCAGCTTTGTGTCCCTCCATGGCGCCATGCAGATAGAAGGATACCTGGCCCTCTTTTTCTTCCCAGCCAAAGTTCACCGGTACGATATAGGGGTACTCGCCATCGGCCAGTCCCAGCCGCAGCACATCACATGCCGCTATAATCTCCCGTATTTTTTCCGGTTCGGTCACTTTACGGTCTTTCCGGCGCATTTGCTGCATTGTTGTTTCCTCCTGTAGCGTTTTTCCTATTATATCAGCTTTTCGGCCGCAGTACAATTTTTCTCTTAAAACCTCGCTGCAAAAACCTCCGGATTTCACTTTTCCTCCGGGGCAGAACATGGTATAATAAAATATCAATGAAATCAACTGTGCGGTTTCTTCAAACTACTTTCAAGGAGGCTTTCATGAAAGTCCTTGCCTTTGATGCCAATAGTATCGTCAATCGTGCCTTTTACGGGGTACGGCTGCTCTCCACCCGGGAGGGCATCTATACCAATGCGGTTTACGGCTTCTTCAATATTATTTATAAACTCATCGAAGAGCAAAAGCCCGATGCGGTCGCCTTTGCCTTCGATCTGCACGCTCCTACCTTCCGGCATAAAATGTATGACCAGTACAAGGGCACCCGCAAGGGAATGCCGGAGGAACTGCGCCAGCAGATGCCGCTGGTCAAGGAAATGCTGCAGCTTTTGGGATACCCCATCCTGGAAGTGGAGGGTTACGAGGCGGATGATATTCTGGGCAGTCTGGCCCGGCAGGGGGAGCAAAACGGCGATGAGGTGCTGATTTGTACCGGCGATCGCGATTCTCTCCAGCTCATTACCGAAAAAGTCAGCGTCATTCTGGCCAAGACCGCTCCGCAGGGCGCCGTCTATGAAAAAATGGATCCGACCGCCATTCACGAAAAATACGGGATAGAGCCCAAAGAACTCATTGAAGTCAAAGCCCTGATGGGCGATGCTTCCGATAACATTCCCGGTGTTCCCGGCATCGGGGAAAAAGGCGCCCTGGCCCTCATTCAAAAGTACCATACCATCGAGTATATCTATGCCCACCTGGAGGAACTGGAGCTGACCCCCTCCCTGCGCAAAAAGCTGACCGAGGGCCGAGAAAGCGCCGCCCTCAGCCGGGAACTGGGCACCATCTGCTGCGAAGTACCGGTGCCGGCGTGGAGTGAATTGAAACCAAAGCCCCGGCAGAATGACGCCCTTTATGCGTTCCTTTCCCGGTTGGAACTCAACAGCCTGATTACCCGCCTGGGCCTTACTGCGCCGGAGACGATGCCAGAAGAACCTGCCGCGGAGGAAGCGGCTCCCACGGCAGCCTTTGTACCCCTCACCGAAGAAACCGATTTTGCCGCCTGGGGAAAGGAAACACCGCTGATTCTTGCCGCCTGTTGGGCGGAGGATGGCACCCCGGCCGCGCTCTGCGTCCTTTGCGGAGAGCACCTTTGCGGCTGTGCCAACCCTTCCGGGGCCCTGTGGCAGAGAATATTTGCGTTGCCGAATCCCAAAATCACCGCCGATGCGAAACCCTATTATAAGGCGGCGCTAAAGGCGAATAATACCTTTGCTGCCCTGTGGCTGGATACTGGTTTGGCCGGATATCTGCTCAATCCCAATGCCAGCGATTACGCAGTGGAACGCCAACTGGCACAGCATGGGCTTTCGCTCCCCCCGGCGGAAGCCCCGGAGGAGCTGCTGCCCTTTGTGCGGGAATGCTTAGGCCTTTCGGCTCTTTCGCCCCTGCTGGAGCGGGAACTGGAAGCAAACGGGCAGCAAACGCTGCTGCGGGAAATGGAACAGCCCCTCTGTGAGGTGCTGGCTTCGATGGAACTCACCGGATTCCGCATCGATCGCAGAGGCTTGCAGGAATTTGGCGTCTATCTGGATGGTCTGACGGCCCAGTTGGAGCAGGAAATCTATCAGTTGGCCGGCGGCGAATTCAATATCAATTCCCCCAAGCAGCTGGGCGATGTCCTGTTTGGCAAGCTGGAACTGCCCGCAAAAAAGAAAACCAAAAGCGGTTATTCCACCAATGCCGAAGTGCTGGAAGAACTGATTCCCTATCACCCCATCATCAGCAAGATACTGGAGTACCGCAAGTACAAAAAGCTCTCTTCCACCTATGTAGAGGGCCTCAAGGATACCATCGGCCCGGATAGCCGCATCCGCTCGGTGTTCCGCCAAACCGATACCCGCACCGGCCGCATCAGCAGCGCGGAACCCAATATGCAGAATATTCCGATTCGCACCGAACCCGGCAGCCGGATGCGGGATTTCTTCGAAGCGGAAGAGGGCAACCTGCTGGTGGATGCCGACTATTCCCAGATCGAACTGCG
>DMMB01000007.1:2859-3604 GCA_003453215.1 Oscillospiraceae bacterium
ACTATTCCCAGATCGAACTGCGGGTACTGGCCGCACTGGCCAATGACAGCGCCATGATCGAAGCCTTCCGGGAGGGCGTGGATATCCACACCCGTACCGCTGCGCAGGTGTTCGATCTGCCGGAAGCCTTTGTCACCCCACAGATGCGCTCCCGCGCCAAGGCCGTTAATTTTGGCATTGTCTATGGCATCGGCGCTTTCTCTCTCTCCCGGGATATCGGCGTTTCGCTGCAGGAAGCCGATACCTACATCAAGAATTACAAAAAGACTTACAGCGGCATTGCCGCCTATCTGGAACGCTCCATTGAAGAAGCCAAAGAAAAAGGCTATGCCGAAACACTGTTCGGCCGCCGCCGTCCTTTGCCGGAGCTGAAAGCCTCCAACCGGGTGCAGCGCGCCTTTGGCGAACGGGTGGCGATGAACGCCCCCATCCAGGGTACCGCCGCCGATATTATCAAAATTGCCATGGTGAGGGTGTACCGCCGCCTGAAGACGGAAGTTCCTGCGGCTCGTCTCATTTTGCAGGTCCACGATGAGCTCATTGTTGAGACCCCGCAGGAATTTGCTGAGCAGGTGCGGGAGCTGGTGCGGCAGGAGATGGAATCGGCGGCTTCGCTGGCGGTTCCGCTTTTGGTGGAAGCCAAGGTGGGCCGCACTTGGGGCGAAGCCCACTGATTTCTCCGCAAATTTCTGCAAGCTGCAGGTTCGGGCCGCAGGCCGCCCCCGCTTCGCGGGGGCACGCAGGT
>DMMB01000065.1 GCA_003453215.1 Oscillospiraceae bacterium
AACTTGATTTTACAATCAACCAATTGGATTATGACAATAGTGAGCGAGATATACGGAGAGCAAATATAATGTAGAAATTACAAATAGTAACAAATGAAATGAAACGATAGATTTTATTGTAAGGAAAGGTTAAAGAATTATGCTGCAATTTGAAGAACTGCGCCTGAAGCTGCAGGGCATGGAACCGGAGCTTCGGGAACTGAAGCAATCCCTCAACATTGATAAACTGGGAATCGAGATTGCCGAGCTGGAACGCAAAGCGGCAGAACCCAGCTTTTGGGATGATATGGAAAACAGCCAAAAGGTGCTGCAGCGCACCTCTCAGCTGAAAGCCAGCGTAGAGACCTACCAAAAGCTGCAATCTCTTTATGAGGATACCCTGACGCTGATTGAACTGGCGGAAGAAGCCGGGGATGAAAGTGTATATGAGGAAGCGGCTGCCGATACGGAACTGCTGCAGACCCGCATGGCGGAGGTACGCCTGACCACCCTGCTGACCGGGGAATATGATAGCAAAAATGCTATTTTGACCTTCCACGCAGGGGCCGGCGGAACCGAGGCGCAGGACTGGGCCCAAATGCTGTACCGGATGTACACCCGCTGGGCAGAACGCCATGGGTACTCTTATAAAGTCCTGGATTACCTGGATGGCGATGAGGCGGGGATCAAGAGCGCTTCTATTTTGATCGAGGGGCTCAATGCCTACGGCTTCCTCAAATCGGAAAACGGCGTGCACCGCCTGGTGCGTGTTTCGCCCTTTGATGCCAGCGGCCGCCGCCAGACCTCTTTTGCTTCGCTGGAGGTTATGCCGGAGATCGACAAGGATGTAAACATTGAAATCCGCGAAGAGGATATCCAGATGGATGTGTACCGGGCCAGTGGCGCCGGCGGCCAGAAGGTAAACAAGACCTCCAGCGCAGTGCGCCTGACCCACCTGCCTACCGGCATTGTGGTGGCCTGCCAGGTGGAACGCAGCCAGCACCAGAACCGCGAAGTGGCCATGAATATGCTGCGCAGCAAGCTGGTGGAAATTAAAGAGCGCGAGCACCTGGATAAGATTGAGGACATCAAGGGCGTACAGAAAGAAATTGCCTGGGGCAGCCAGATCCGTTCCTATGTATTCATGCCCTATACCATGGTAAAGGATCACCGTACCGGCTATGAAACCGGCAATATTACAGCGGTAATGGATGGCGATCTGGATGGCTTTATCAATGAATACCTGAAGAAAAAGAGCCAGGGCACACTGGAAAAATAAAATAAGGAAATCCCGGCCGGCAAAAATCATTTGCAAGCCGGGATTTTTGCGTGCCCCGGTGCGGCGCAGGGGCTTTTTCTTGCGCCGGGGCAGGGGGTGTGGTATCATAAGGATTATTAAAAATCGACTTCCACGGGATAGGGGGCAGCAACGTGCCAAAGGAAATGACCGCAGGAGAACTGGCGGAGCGCAGTCTCATCACCAAATACCGCAAAACAATATGGAATCGCTTTATTGGGGGCTGCAAAGACTATGAGTTGATCAAGCCGGGCGATCGCATTGCTGTGTGTATCAGCGGGGGCAAAGACAGTATGATGCTGGCTAAATGTATGCAGCATTTGCAGAAATACAGCGATTTTCCCTTTGAGGTGGAGTACCTGGTGATGGACCCCGGATACAGTTTACCCAATCGGGCGCTCATCGAGCAGAATGCCCGCACCCTGGAACTGCCTATCCGCATATTTGAAAGCCCGATCTTTGGGGTGGTGGACGAGGTGGAGGGCGGTTCGCCCTGTTACCTGTGTGCCAGGATGCGGCGCGGCTACCTGTACAAGGAAGCCCAGGCGCTGGGCTGCAATAAAATTGCGCTGGGGCACCACTTTAATGATGTGATAGAGACGACGCTGATGAGTATGCTGTACGGAGCGGAAATAAAAACAATGCTGCCCAAACTGCACAGTACCAACTTTGCGGGAATGGAGCTCATTCGGCCGCTGTACCTGGTGCGGGAAGAAGATATTATCAGCTGGGGAAAATATAATAACCTGCACTTTTTGCAGTGCGCCTGCCGCTTTACCGAACGGACCGAGCGCCACGAGGAGGACAGCGCCCGCAAGGAGATGAAGCAGCTGATAGCCCAAATGAAGCAGCACAATAAAAATGTGGATATTAATATCTTCCGCAGTATGCACAATGTGAACCTGGCCACAGCGGTGGGCTACCGAATGGGCGATGACGATGAACTGCACTGTTTCCTGGAGAAATATGACGAAAAAGAGGAAATGTAAACTCTTGTTGCGGGAATGGGAAGCGGACGCGGTGGATTTGCCGGGCGGGCTTTGATAGGATAAGGGCACCAATCAAACGGAGGTACCTTACAATGAAATTATCGGAGAAGATAGTGCAGCTGTGCAAAAGCCAAGGGCTTTCTCAGGAGGAATTGGCCGAACGCCTCAATCTTTCCCGGCAGGCGGTTTCCCGGTGGGAGAGCGGAGTTTCCCAAAGTTAAAGATACCACATCAATCCCACGCGGACTTTTGCTCAACCGATACAGC
>DMMB01000044.1:0-329 GCA_003453215.1 Oscillospiraceae bacterium
CCTCGGCAAATATCGTTCCCGCACCCCAACCGCCGCGACCCCCACTGCGCAAAATTTATTCCACTTATTCATAGTAAAGAAGGTACACCCCCCATGATGAAACCCTACCCCGCCGGTTCCTACGATATCGCCGTCATCGGCGCCGGCCACGCCGGCATTGAGGCCGCCCTGGCGGCGGCGCGTCTTGGCTGCCGCACCATCATTTTCACCATCTCGCTGGATGCCATCGGCAATATGCCCTGCAATCCCAGCATCGGCGGCACCGCCAAGGGCCACCTTGTCCGGGAGCTGGATGCCCTGGGCGGCGAGATGGGAAAAAATATTGATAA
>DMMB01000044.1:471-2555 GCA_003453215.1 Oscillospiraceae bacterium
CTGGATGCCCTGGGCGGCGAAATGGCCAAGGCAGCCGATGCCACCATGCTGCAAAGCCGGATGCTGAATTTGGGCAAAGGCCCTGCGGTGCACAGCCTGCGCCTGCAGTGCGACCGCAAGCGTTACCATATGTATATGAAAGCCGCGCTGGAAAACCAGCCCAACCTCTCGGTCCGTCAGGCGGAAATTGTCTCCATCGATACCAACGAGGCAGGGGAGATTGTCTCGGTGACCACCGCTATGGGTGGGGTTTATTCGGTCAAAGCGGTCATTTTGGCCACCGGTACCTTCCTCAGGGGCAAAATTTTTGTCGGAGAATATTCCGAAGAATCCGGCCCCGATGGAATGCACCCCGCCGCCCATCTCAGTGATAGCCTGCGGGCCTTGGGTATCACGCTCCGCCGGTTCAAAACCGGCACCCCCGCCCGCGTCCATGGCAGCAGCGTCGATTTTACCAAGCTGGAAGAACAGCGCGGCGATGAACCACCGGTTGCGGCGTCCTTCGCCACCGATCCCACCACCCTGCAGAATAAGCTGCCCTGCTACATCGGCTATACCAATGAGGAGACCCACGAGGTCATCCGGCAGAATATCGGCCGCAGCCCGCTTTACGGCGGTGCCATCGAGGGCATTGGCCCCCGTTATTGCCCCAGTATCGAGGATAAGGTCATGCGCTTTGCAGAAAAGCCCCGCCACCAGTTCTTCCTGGAGCCGATGGGGGAGAACACCCGGGAGATGTACCTCTCCGGCCTGTCCAGCTCTCTGCCGGAGGAGGTGCAGACCGCCTTTTACCGCACCATCCCCGGGCTGGAGCAGGTGGAGCTCATGCGCACCGCCTATGCCATCGAATACGATTGCATCGATCCTACCGAGCTTCGCAATACCCTGGAATTCAAAACCGTTCCGCATCTTTACGGCGCCGGCCAGTTCAATGGCACCAGCGGCTACGAAGAAGCCGCGGTACAGGGTTTTGTGGCTGGTGTCAATGCCGCCCTTAAATTACAGGGCAAGCCGCCCTTCCTCACCGATCGTTCCACTTCCTATATCGGCACTCTGGTGGATGATCTTGTCACCAAAGGCTGCATGGATCCCTACCGCATGATGACCAGCCGCAGCGAATACCGTCTGCTGCTCCGGCAGGATAATGCCGATGCTCGCCTGATGCCGCAGGGATATGCGCTTGGGTTAATCAGCGAAGCGCGTTGGCAGCAATTCCTCACCCAGCAGGAGCAAAAGGAACAGGAAAAGAAGCGCCTGGAAAAGTTATCCATCGCACCGACCGCGGAACTGAACAAGTATTTGGAACAGGTCGGCAGCACCCCGCTTAGTCAGCCTGTCCGCGCCGCGGAACTGCTCCGCCGCCCGCAGGTCAGCTATGCGGCCCTTGCCCCGTTCGATCCCGAACGGCCTGCGATCCATCCTCATGCTGCCGAACAGGCCGAGATTGAGCTGAAGTACGAGGGCTACCTCAAAAAGCAGGAAGCCCAGGTGCGGGAAATGCGGCGCCTGGAAGAAATGCCCATCCCGGAAGACTTTGACTACACCGTCCAGCGTGGCCTACGGCTGGAAGCCATCGAAAAGCTTTGTAAAATCCGCCCGGCCAATATTGGTCAGGCCAGCCGCATCAGCGGCGTCTCCCCGGCGGATATCAGCGTTCTTGTTATTCTGCTGCGCCAGCAGTAATCTCTGCCCCAAAGCTTCCGCCTGCGGCGGGGCAAAATCAGCGCCCGCGCCCTCTCCCCGCGACCCGTTCTATGGCTTAGTTCCATCTCGCCTATCGGCGTCGCAAAGTTTTACAAAAGTTTTTGGCTTGTACGCCTGCCGGCGGGGCGGCACTTTTGCACCGCCAAAAGTGCCCAAAAGCGTTTTAGGGCTGCTGCCCTAAAGACCCGCGTCGCTTGGCTGCGCTGGATACGAATATTGTTTTTCTGCGATAGCAGAAAAACAAATCCGTACGGCGCGCAGATGCGCTCAAAAAGTGTCTGCGACGCATTTTTATCGCCCGCGCGCTGGAGCGCGAAGGGCGAACCACCACCCCTCTCTTGCCCTTGTCGCTCCAAAGTCGCACTGCTTCGCTTGCTCGC
>DMMB01000023.1:0-9755 GCA_003453215.1 Oscillospiraceae bacterium
TAAAAGTCCGGATTATGGGACACACAATCTGCTATGATAAGGACAGAATAAAAACGACCGCAAGGAGGAACCACCATGACCGAACAGATCATTACCATTACAGGACTGGAATTTACTGCGGAAGGCCGCCCCATTGCCCATGGAGCGGTAATCCGGGAGGGTGGAAGTTCTCTGGAAGAGACCCTGAAAGCCGGCAGTGCGCAGATGGGCACCCTACACCCGATGGATGGCAGCCCAATGGGTCGTGTAGAGGCCAAATTTGCCGGACAGACAGCCACAGCAGTGTTCTTCGGGGAACGATTTCTGCTGGCGGCCGAGGATGAGCGAAAGTCCGATTGGCTCAGCGCCCTGCGTCGGCTGGTGGCAGCGCTGTAGGACAGTGCAGGAAAGTGAAGTTTATTGTTCTCTTTTGTGCCGTTCCATAAGCAGCAGAATAAACAGAACAAGCCACATCCCCCATGCGATGAGACAGCCAATTCCCGGATACCGGCAATCTATGGCAATCCCAATGAGAAAAGGGATCGACATGTACATCATTCTTTTTCCATATGCTTTACACATGGCGTCTTCGTCATATTTTCGGCGCTCATCCGCGGATCTCATATTGTAACCGGACAAGTAATCGGCTGCTTTTCCGCCGGATTTATAAAACCATATGCCGAATAAAAGCATAATTGCCGCCATGCAAAAATCAAAAATGATATAAAACATCGGCTATTTTCTCCTTTCCTTTTCCAGTGCCGCTTCCAGGGCTTCCAGTCGCTGTTCCAGCTCGGCAATCTGCCGGTGGGCCCGGCGGAGTTCCTGCTGGATGGGATCGGGGATGTGCACGTGGTCCAACCGCTCGTTTTCCAGCTTTACGTTGCTTACCCGCACCACCCGCGCGGGAACCCCTACGGCGGTGCTTTCGGGCTCAATGGAATGCAGCAGAACGGCATTGGCGGCAATTTTGCAGTTATCCCCCACCGTTACCGGCCCCAGCACCTTGGCTCCGCAGCCCACCATGACGTTGCGGCCCAGCGTGGGGTGGCGTTTGCCGGTATCCTTGCCGGTGCCGCCCAGGGTAACGCCCTGGTACAGCGTGCAGCCATCGCCCACCTCTGCGGTTTCGCCAATGACAATGCCGGAACCATGATCGATAAAGACGCTGTGGCCAATGACTGCACCGGGGTGGATTTCAATCCCGGTGAAAAAGCGGGTAAGCTGGCTGATGAGCCGCGCCAGGAAAAAGCAGTGGTGCCGGTACAGCCAGTGTGCCGGCCGGTGCCAGAACAGAGCGTGCACGCCGGCATACATCAGCACAATCTCAAAGCCGGAGCGGGCGGCGGGATCCCGCTGACGAACCGCCGCAATATCCTCCCGGATCCTTGTAAACATAAAAATAACCTCCACACGGAAGATGACAATATCTACCCTTAAAAATATCATAATTTGCCCCCTGATGCAAGGGGCGGCCCCCAGAAGCGAAGAAAGGAGCCCGATGATTATTTTATTCCGGGGAAGGGAAGCGCGTGCCGGGGCGGAGCATGGCGGCGAAAAGGTCACATGGTATGCAGACCCCCGGGAAGTTCCATGGAATTCCTGATCTCTTGATAGACAAAAGCAACAGAATGTTGTATAATAATTCTGTATTTCTCATACTGTGCAGTACGGGCCAAAGGAGGCTGCTATGGAACGCCGGGATAAGATTAACTACTATTTGGATATTGCAGAAGCCGTTACGGGAAGGGGCACCTGCCTGCGCCGCAATTTTGGCGCGGTTATTGTGAAAAACGATACCATCATTTCCACCGGCTATGTAGGCGCCCCCCGGGGGCGTGCCAACTGCAATGAGCTGCAGTACTGCACCCGCGAAAAGCTGCAGGTGCCGCGTGGCGAGCGTTATGAGCTTTGCCGCAGTGTCCATGCCGAACAGAATGCCATCATCAATGCCAGCCGCAGCGAAATGCTGGGCGCTACCCTGTACCTGGTGGGGCTGGAATGCCGCAGCGGTGGTTATGTGGAAGCCGCGGCGCCCTGTTCCCTTTGCAAACGCATGATTATCAATGCCGGCATTGAACGGGTGATTGTGCGGGATACCAAGGACACCTACCGGATTTTTGAAGTGGATGAGGAATGGGTGGCGCACGATGATTCCATCGAGGGAATTTTGGGCTACTAAACCGGCATAAACGGGCGGGGAATGGTTCACACTAAGGGCAAAACCCTGGAGGGAGGAACCAAACCCATGCCACAGAAAAAGTCCTTGTCCCAATCTGCTGCTGCCCCCAAAAATGAGGAGGCCAATCCGCCGGAAACCACTGAAGAGGAACGCCGCAGCGAGGAAATTTATCACTCCGGCAGCGTAACCACCGATGGCGGCCGGCATAAAATTCACTGCCTGACCATTATAGGGCAGGTAGAGGGGCACTATATCCTGCCCCCGCAGAACAAAACGACCAAATACGAACACGTCATTCCGCAGCTGGTGGCTATTGAGGAGGATCCGAGCATCAAAGGACTGCTGGTCATCCTGAATACCGTTGGCGGCGATGTGGAAGCGGGGCTGGCCATTGCCGAACTGCTGAGCGGGATGAAAACCCCCACCGTTTCGCTGGTGCTGGGCGGGGGACATTCCATCGGGGTGCCGCTGGCCGTTTCCACCCGGTACAGCTTTATTGCCCCCACCGCTACCATGACCGTCCACCCGGTGCGCATGAACGGTGTGATGCTGGGTGTGCCGCAGACCCTTTCCTACTTTGATAAAATGCAGGAGCGCATTACCGGCTTTGTTACCGCCAACAGCCGCATCCGGCCCGAAAAATTCCGGGAACTGATGATGAATAACGGCGAACTGGTGATGGATATTGGAACAGTGCTGGATGGGGAAGGCGCAGTGCAGGTGGGGCTCATTGATGAACTGGGCGGCCTGCAGGAAGCACTGGAAAAGCTTTACGACCTGATTGATGAGGACGAGGGCAGAAAAAAGCCCCGCCGCGGCCGCCCGCCCAAAAAGAAAACCGCCGGGCAGTCGCCTCAGGGGGAGGCCGCCCGATGATGCACACCATATTGCCGCCGGAGGCGCTGCTGCCGCCGGAAGAGCGGCCCGCCCGCGAGTGGCTGCCCTGCCCGGAAGGCTGGGTGCAGGTGATAACCGATGCTGATGGTTCCCGGACGGTGCAGGGCATCTGCTCCACCGATCCGGCCGCGTACCTGAAGCCATCGCTGCAGCCCGGTCAGCGTTACCAACCGTAAAGAATGCCCTCCGGGGCATTTACATAGTCTACAGAGGAGAACATCATGAGCATTCTCAGCGCCATTTTACAGGGAATACTGCAGGGCCTTACCGAGTTTTTACCGGTATCGTCCTCCGGCCATCTTTCCCTTTATCAGTATTTTACCGGCATCAATTCCGAAAGCAGCGTTACTTTTTCGGTCATGCTGCACCTGGGAACGCTGCTGGCGGTGATCATTGCCTTTTGGCCGACGGTCTGGCAGCTTTTAAAGGAATTTTTCCTGCTGTTTTCCGATTTGTTCCGCGGCCGACTCTTTAAGCAGAAGGCCACCCCCTACCGCCGGATGCTGTATCTCCTGATCCTTTCCTGCGTGCCGCTTTTGCTGGTGCTGCCGCTGCAGGATCTCATCACCTCCATCAGCGCCGATAATGATATTCTGGTGGAGGGCATCTGCTTCCTCATCACTTCGGCGCTGCTTTTCCTGGCCGATCGTGCCCCCCGCGGCCACCGGGATGCTTCCACCATGAAAGGCAAGCACGCCCTGGCGATTGGTGTGGCGCAGCTTTTTGCCACGCTGCCCGGTATTTCCCGTTCCGGTTCCACCATTTCGGTGGGGCAGCTGTGCGGCCTGGAGCGCAGCTACGCTGTATCCTATTCGTTTATTCTGGGTCTGCCTGCAGTGCTGGCGGCCGGTATACTTGATCTGCACGATGCAGCCGTGACCGGTGCCGGCATCGAATGGGGTACCGCCCTCATCGGTATGGCGGCCGCGCTGCTCTTTGGCCTTCTGGCCATTCGGCTGGTGAACTATCTCATCAAGAGCGATAAGTTCCGCATCTTTGCGATTTATATGCTGGTGCTGGGTTCTATCGTGGTGATACTGGGCATTGTGGAAAAAGTGACCGGGAATGCCGTTCAGGCTTTTATTACCGGCCTCATCCATTAAGATAAACGGCAGCCCCATTGATACTACATCTGGAAAGGACGTAACATACCATGGATATTGAAATTAGAGCCGAAGCAGTGATGGAGGGCAAGGATTATCTGGCCCTGACCCGTTTTATGACCAACGGAAAAAACAAAAACAGCATGATGATGAACGTTTTGCTGCTGATGATCGCCATTGTCGGCGTTTTTGCCGATTTCCGCATCAATAATAAACCCACCATCATTACCATTGTGGCGGTGATTGCGGTACTGGGCGCCTTTATTTTGCCGGAAGCTTCGGCCCGCAAGTTCATCAAGAATGACCAGAGCTTTATTGGCCATACCATGCGCTATGTGTTCAATGATAACGGCATCAACGTACTGGATGAGCAGGCCGGAACCACCGCCCTGCACGCCTGGGCCAACATTGCCAATATGTACGAGACCGCCGAGTATTTCTTTATGTTCCTGAATAAGCAGAGCGCCCTGCTGATCCCCAAACGCTGCCTTTCGGCCGAAGACCTGGCGGATTTCCGCGAGATGCTGCGTTTCCAGCTTGGCAGCCGCTACGAAATGCGCTGCAAGGAAAAGAACGCGAAATAAGGAACAAAATCGATCAGGAGCGGCTTTTTCTCTTTCCGGTGCAGGGAAAGGGAATGGGCCGCCGCCCTGTTTTATAATGGGAAAGGAGAACGATTCCCCACTATGGCTACTACCAAAAAATCGACGGCAAAAAAACGCAAACCGGCAGCCAAAAAGCCAACCAAGGCACAGCTGCAGGCCAAACGGGAACTCAATGCCATTATTCTATTTGTACTGGGCGTGCTGCTGCTGCTATTGGCGGCCATTTCCGGCGATAAAGCATGGAACACCCTACATAATGTTCTGCGCGGCCTGATGGGCTGGTGCTGCTATCTGATCGGCCCGCTGATGATGATTGTAGCGGTGCTGCTGACCATGGACCGAACGGCCATTACGCCGGGGCTGAAGAGCGCCAGCGTGGTGCTGATGGTGCTGCTGCTGTGCGGGATCACCCATATTATCGGCGGCAGCGCGGCAGAGGGCACTTTTGGGGAGACCATCAAGGCCCTGTATCAAAGCGGCACTTCCCTTATTGGCGGCGGAGCCCTTGCCATATTGTTCGGCGTATACCCGCTGCGGTGGCTGGGGCATACCGGCGCGCTGATTGTGGATATTCTGCTGTTCTTTGTGTTCTTTATGATTTCTACCGGCACTACGCTGATTGGTCTGTTCCAGGGGGCAGCCAAGCCGGTGAAGAAGCTGGAAGAGGTCTATACCGCCGCGGTGGAAAACCGCCAGGCGGCAGCGGAGGCTGCCGAAGCCGCCCAAAAGAAAAACCGCAAGAATTTTAATATTGATGTGGCGCTGGAGGGAGAGGAAAAATCCCCGGCCAATGCCAGAAAAGACGCCCTGACCAAAGAGGGCGAAGCCTCCCGCCGCAAGGTGGAGCGTCTGACCGATGCCATGAAAGTTTCCACCAATACGGGGAAAGCCTATGACTTCGACAGCGAGCCGGACAAGCCGGTGGAACCGGAATCGGCTCCCGCTCCCACCCCCGCTCCGGTGGTGGAACCCGATTTCCAGCCGGTTGCGCCGCTGGTGACCAATGCCGCGCCGACCCCGGCCGAAACCTCAATCGAGGATCTCATCACCCGGGCAGTCAGCGGCAGCGCAGTGGTGGGTGAACCTGCCGCCGAAGCCAAGGATGGCAAGCTGCACTTTGGCGAAACGCCGGAAGAAAAAGCAGAGCAGGCGGCGCAGGAAGTGCTGCTGGAACCGGTGCCGGAGGAAAAAACCTACACCTTCCCGCCGGTAAACCTGCTGGAAGAACCCAAGGCGACCCGCGGCGGCAATACCCAAAAGGAACTGCGCGCCAATGCCGACCTGCTGGTGGATACGCTGCGCAGCTTTGGGGTGGAAACCCGCATTGTGGATATTTCCCGCGGGCCGGCCGTTACCCGGTATGAGCTGCAGCCCTCCGCCGGGGTCAAGATCAGCCGCATCACCAACCTGGCCGATGATATTGCTCTGAACCTTGCGGCCGGCGGCGTGCGGATCGAAGCACCGATTCCCAATAAGGCCGCCATCGGCATTGAGGTGCCCAATAAAGATATTGCGGCGGTGCCCATTCGGGAGATTATTGACAGCACCGAATTTACCTCCGCCAAGAGCCGTCTTTCGGTGGCGCTGGGCAAGGATATTTCCGGCCGCATCTGTCTGGCCGATCTGGCCAAGATGCCCCATTTGCTGATCGCGGGCGCGACCGGCAGCGGTAAATCCGTTTGTATCAATTCCATTATCATCAGCCTGCTGTATAAATCCTCCCCGGAGGATGTCAAGCTCCTGATGATCGACCCCAAGGTGGTGGAACTGGGCGGTTACAATGGCATACCGCACCTGCTGGTGCCGGTTGTTACCGATCCCAAAAAGGCCGCCGGCGCCCTGTGCTGGGCGGTAGGCGAAATGCTGAACCGCTATAAACTTTTTGCTGCCACCGGCACCCGCGACCTGGAAGGCTACAATCGCCTGGCCGCCGAGCGGGAAGAGCTGCACCCCATGCCGCAGATTGTCATTATCATCGATGAGTTGGCCGACCTGATGATGGCGGCTCCCAAAGATGTGGAAGATTACATCTGCCGCCTGGCGCAGATGGCCCGCGCGGCGGGAATGCATCTGGTTATTGCCACCCAGCGTCCCTCCGTCGATGTCATCACCGGCCTAATCAAGGCCAATATTCCCAGCCGGATCTCCTTCGCTGTTTCCTCGCAGATTGATAGCCGTACCATCCTGGATATGGGTGGCGCTGAAAAACTTCTGGGCCGCGGCGATATGCTGTATTACCCCGTTGGCAGCAGCAAGCCCACCCGCGTGCAGGGCTGCTTTGTGACCGATAGTGAGGTAGAACGTGTTGTCACCTTTATCAAGCAGGGCGAAAAGGGCGAATATGACGATACCATTATGACCGAGATTGAGCAATCCGCCGCCCAGGTGAAGGGCAAAGGAGGGGCATCCGGTTCCGCCCCCGCCGGCGACAGTGACGGCTCCGAAGGCGATGAGCTGCTGGAACAGGCTATTGCAGTGGTGGTGGAAGCGGGTCTGGCCTCCACGTCTCTGCTGCAGCGGCGGCTGAAGGTGGGCTATGCCCGCGCCGCCCGCCTGGTGGATGAAATGGAAGAAAAGGGCATTGTAGGCCCCTTTGAGGGCAGCAAGCCCCGTAAGGTGCTGATGACCAAGGAACAGTACTACGAGCGGAAAACCATGTCCGCCGATTAATGCAACTTATTTTATAAGAGGAATTCCATGAATACCCTTACTGAAACTCTTTTTACGGCGTTGGAAGCGATAGGCACTGTGGCTTTTGCGGTTTCCGGCGCTACGGTAGCCCTGCAGCGCCGTCTGGATGTCTTTGGCGTTATGCTGCTGGGGCTTACCACCGCGCTGGGCGGCGGCT
This sequence comes from Oscillospiraceae bacterium, assembly GCA_003453215.1. Classification (GTDB taxonomy): domain Bacteria; phylum Bacillota; class Clostridia; order Oscillospirales; family Ruminococcaceae; genus Angelakisella. The sequence continues at coordinate 7,615 of DMMB01000023.1, forward strand.
GTATCCGCGATCTTTTGCTGGGGCGTACCCCGCCGGTGATGTTCAGCCAGCCGCTTTATGCCATTGTGGCCATCGTTACCTCGCTGGTGGTGTTCCTGCTGGCGTGGTATTGCCGCATCGGCTTTTTTGGCCACATGGTCCTCATCGATCGCATCAATAATATCTTTGATGCTTTGGGCCTTGGAATGTTCACCGTCATTGGGGTACGGGCCGGGGTGGCGGCCGGCTACGGGGAGAATGCCTTTCTGTGTGTATTTCTGGGGCTGCTTACCGGGGTGGGCGGCGGCGTCCTGCGCGATATGATGAGCCGGGAAATCCCCATGGTGCTGTGCCGCCGGGTGTATGCCATTGCCTGTATCATTGGCGGGGTGGCATACTTCCTGCTGCGCATCTCCCTGCAGGAAAGCGCGGCGGCTCTTATTGGCGTTATTTTGGTATTTGTTATCCGTATGCTGGCCACCCGTTACCGCTGGAGCTTGCCCCGCATCAGCGAGGACCAGCAAACAGAACCGAGAAAATAAGAAAGGGAGCAGGTATGAGCTTTCTGCCAATCACAAAAGAAGAAATGACGGCCCGCGGCTGGGAGGCCGCGGACTTTATCTATGTCACCGGCGATGCTTATGTGGATCACCCCAGCTTTGGCCCGGCCATCATCACCCGCCTGCTGGAAAGCCAGGGCTACCGGGTAGCGGTGCTGGCACAGCCCCGCTTTGATACCCCGGAGGAGATGACCCGCTTTGGCCGTCCCCGGCAGGGCTTCTTGGTTTCCGGCGGCAATATCGATTCGATGGTTGCCCACTATACGGCGGCCCGGCGCCTGCGCAGCGAGGATTTTTATTCTCCCGGCTGCCGGGCGGGGCTGCGGCCCGATCGCGCCACTGTTGTCTATTGCCGGCTGATCCGGGAGGCCTATGGCGATATTCCCATCGTCATCGGCGGGCTGGAAGCATCGCTGCGCCGCTTTGCCCACTATGATTATTGGGATGACGCGGTGCGCCCCTCCATTCTGGTGGAAAGCGGTGCGGATCTTCTGATTTATGGGATGGGCGAGCACCAGATGACCGAAATTGCCGCCCGCATGGCCGGGGGAGAACACCCTGCCGCTATGCAGGATATCCGCGGCACCTGCTATCTTTGCCCCCTTACGACCCCCCTGCCGGAAAATGCCGTCTCCTGTGCTTCCTTCGATAAAGTATCGCAGGATAAAAAGACTTATGCCCGCGCTTGCCGCCTCCAGTTGGAAGAGCAGGATCACGTGACCGGCCGGGCTGTGGTGCAGAAGCATGGGGAGCAGTACCTGGTGCAGAACCCGCCGGCTTTGCCGCTGACCACCGAAGAACTGGATGCGGTGGCAGAGCTGCCCTACGAGCGCTACTATCATCCCATCTATGAGGAAATAGGCGGTGTTCCCGCCATCCAGGAGGTAGAATTTTCCCTTACCCATAACCGCGGCTGCTTTGGTGCCTGCAATTTCTGCTCCATTGCGTTCCACCAGGGACGGTATATTACCACCCGCAGCCATGCTTCTTTGCTGCGGGAAGCCGAAAGCTTTACCCATAACCCTCGTTTCAAGGGCTATATTCACGATGTCGGCGGCCCCACAGCCAATTTCCGGGCCCCCTCCTGCAGCAAGCAGGCTGCCCATGGCCTGTGCAAGGATAAAAAGTGCCTGGCCCCTACCCGCTGCCCGGCCGTCAAGGTGGATCACACTGATTACATCCAGCTATTGCGGGAACTGCGTGCCATTCCGGGCGTAAAAAAGGTATTTGTCCGCAGCGGCCTGCGCTACGATTACATGATGGGTGAAGAGGACGATACCTTCCTTACCGAGCTGGTGCGCTACCACATCAGCGGCCAGCTGAAGGTGGCACCGGAGCATTGCAGTGCCCGCGTGCTGGACGAAATGGGCAAGCCTCATATCAATGTCTACGAGGCATTCCTGCGTCGCTTCCAGCGCATCTGCCAAAAGGAGGGGAAGGAGCTGTACCTCATCCCCTACCTGATGAGCAGCCACCCCGGCAGCACCATGCGGGATGCCGTAGAACTGGCACTGTTCCTGAAAAAACACCATCTCCGCCCCCAACAGGTACAGGATTTTTACCCCACGCCGGGTACCGCTTCCACCTGTATGTTCTATACCG
>DMMB01000023.1:9974-10232 GCA_003453215.1 Oscillospiraceae bacterium
TCCACCTGTATGTTCTATACCGGCATCGATCCCTGGACGATGCAGCCGGTTTTTGTCCCCACCGATCCCTATGAGAAAAAACTGCAGCGCACCCTGCTGCAATACTGGAAGCCGGAAAACCGTCGGCTCGTCATCGAAGCACTGGTGCGTGCCGGCCGGGAGGATCTCATCGGCCATGGGCCGGATTGCCTGGTGCAGCCCGACCGGGAATACCTTATTTCCCGCCGCGCAGCCGGGCAGGGCGGCCCCGATCCCAAG
>DMMB01000035.1:0-24220 GCA_003453215.1 Oscillospiraceae bacterium
CCGCTTGACCAACGAGCCATAGTGCTGAAATAATCAGCTTTTATATTATAACCATTTGCAGCCGGATTGTCAATACACTTTAGCCTTTTTGAAGAGAAAAATTCAGGAGATCCGGCTTCAGAAATAAATCGGGAAAAAGGGGAGAATGGGCCATGTCGGCAGAATTTTTGCCGCACACAAAAAGAGAGCGCCGGTTGGCACTCTCCTTCTGTGAGAAAATATATTTAGGGAAAAACATTGAGGAGGCAATAAAATTATTTTGCCAAGGTGGTGATCAGGTTGTACAGAGCTCTGATGGCCAGACCCAGGGTAGCTACAGCAGCAATACCGCCCAGTACGTTACGGATAACCGAGTTGGTGTTGTTGCCCAGCAGCTTCTTGCTGTTTGCAATCACCAGCAGCAGGATAGCGATGAAGGGGAGAATGAAACCGCTGATCGCCTGAGCGGCTACGATGATGGCAGCAGGAGAGGTGTTAATCATAGCCAGTACGGTGCCGAAAGCGATAACAACAATCGCCAGCAGCTTAGCCTTGGCGCAGGAGGAACCGCCCTCCCAGTGGAACAGCGCGCTGAAGATGGTCTTGAAGGTGTAACCTACTGCAATCGCAGAGGACAGACCAGCAGCCAGCAGGCCAATATCGCGCACCACGCGGGCCCAGGAACCCAGAACAGGCTCCAGAGACTTGGTGAAGGTAAGAGCGCCGTTTACGGAAGTACCAGTACCATACAGAACGGTGCCGCTGGTGATCAGGATAGAAGCGGTGATGATGATACCGATGATGATGTTGAAACGAATGTCAAAACGGGCATCGGGCAGTTCCTCAATGGAGTTGTACTTGCCCTGAGAGGTGATGGAGTGCAGGATCAGGTTCATACCGATGAGGGTAGTACCGATCAGAGCCATGGTGTTCATCAGGCCGCCTTCGGGGATGGAGGGAACCAGACCGGTTACAACCTGGCCCAGATTGGGTGCGACTGCAATAGCAGTCACCAGGAACAGAACGCCCATGACACTTACAAATACCTGCATGATGGTTTCCAGAACCTTATTGGAAGCCAGAGCAGCGATAAGGGCAATAACGCCGATGATGAGAGCGGAAGCCCACTGAGGCATTCCGGTGATGTCCTGCAGACCGGCAGAAGCACCAACCTCGTTACCGGATTGGAAAGCGAAGCAGGAAATGCCTACGGCCAGACCAACAAAAATCTGGACGAACATGCGCCAGCCGTGGCTTTCGGGTTTCAGGGCGATGGCCGCATCGATCACGTTCATCTTGGAAGCGATGGCGATACGGGAAGACATTTCCATCAGAACAATAAGGGCAATGCCGGAGAAGATGACTGCCCACAGCAGAGCGTACTGGAACTTAACACCAACCAGGGTAGCGGTGGTAATGGTACCGGGGCCAATGAATGCGCTGGTAATAATGGCCGCAGGGCCCATATTCTTCAGCTTTTGCATAAAGGTCTTTTTTTCCATTATGATTTACCTCCTGAAGTAACTTTCAGATCACATTTTGGTTAGGGCTTTTCCGCTTTTGATCCGGCGCCCCTCACGCTCGGCCCTGAACGGGTGCGGCCCTTTGGAACTTGAAATGGTTGGGCTCGCTTTTGCGGAACCTCAACTTTCAAGCTGATTATAACAGCCTGATAAGCACTTAACAATGTTTCTGTGCACGAAATATCAGGGATATCGGTGGGCAATGTGCACAATCGCAGGAATTATGTCAAAATAAGATCGACTTTGCAGGAACAAAATCTATTGATAATTTATAGTATTTCTGCAGTAAGCGGAAACTTTATGGCAAAATTCATGCCATTTTTCCTGAAGGGAGCCTTTTACATATCAAGATCATTCAAATCGGAGAATGCGACATTGTGCAAACTGCATATCTCGTATGCTCTTTTTTAGATACCGGGAACGATGACGGCGCGGGGGAAACGTGTCAAAATAAAGAAGCAAATTGGTCCATGCTGTCGATGGACTCCCCTCGCCCGGCACCCCTCCGCCGCGGCTCTACTATTAAATACGAAAGAAAACGGTGAACAATATGGAAAGAATAGAACAAGCCAATCAAGAGGCCCTGCGCCGGATCCTCAGCGGCGAACCGGAGCTTATTGATGTTTGCCCGGCAGGCGAGCTGATCCCGGAACTAGACGATCATTCCATTGGCCATGCCGGCCCCCCCATTGCCTGGGAAGAGATGTGCGGCCCCATGCAGGGCGCCATTATGGGCGCAGCGGTATACGAGGGAATGGCCTCCTCGCTGGAAGAAGCGGCTGAAATGGCGGCCTCCGGAAAGATTCATTTTATCTCCAATCACAGTATGCACTGTGTAGGCCCCATGACCGGTATGATTACCCGCTCCATGCCACTGTGGGTGGTCCGCAATAAGACCTTCGGCAACTATGCTTACAGCACCTTTAATGAAGGTATCGGCAAGGTTATGCGCTTCGGTGCCAATTCGCAGGAGGTCATTGACCGTCTGCGTTGGATCCAGAACGATCTGGGCCCTGCCATGAAAAAAGCGCTCAAGGAATCCGGCCCGATTTCCCTCAAGCTCATCATTTCCCGCGCCTTGGCCATGGGCGATGAGATGCATCAGCGCAATGTAGCGGCTTCTTCGCTGCTTACCCGCGAGCTGGCCCCTTACCTTGCCAATGCAGTGGAGGACCCGGCCAAACGCTTTAAGATCCTCAGCTTCCTTTCCACCAATGATCAGTTCTTCCTGAACCTGGCGATGGCAGCCGGTAAGGCCACCATGGATCCGGTTCGTGGTATTCCTCATTGCAGCGTAGTCACTGCGATGAGCCGTAATGGCACCAACTTCGGAATTCAGGTCAGCGCACTGGGCGATCGTTGGTTCCAGGCCCCCGCCTGTATGCCGGTCGGTTTGTACTTCCCCGGCTATTCTGAAGAGGACGCCAACCCCGATATGGGCGATAGCGCCATCTGCGAAACCTTTGGCATCGGCGGCTTTGCCATGGCCTCTTCTCCTGCTGTGGTGCGCTTTGTCGGTGCCGGCAATATCAGCAGCGCTATGAAGTATTCTCGTGATATGATGGAGATCACCGTGGGCGAAAACGATGCTTATGTGATGCCCACAATGGATTTCACCGGCACCGGTACCGGCATTGATATTCGCAAGGTCATCGAAACGGGCATTCTGCCGGTCATCAATACCGGCATGGCCCACAAAAAGCCCGGCGTCGGCCAGGTTGGTGCAGGCGTAGTAAAGCCCCCCATGGAGTGCTTTGAACAGGCGCTGTATGCACTGGCCGAGTACGAAGGGGTAACCGAAGAATAATCGCGACAGAGAGTCGAAAAAGGAGATAACCATGAGCGATCTGAAAGAACTGATCCGGCAGGCCAATGAAACCGCCGTAAATAAGCTGAAAAATGCCCAGCCCTACTGGGTGGATATCAAACCCGCCCACGAGGTACTGGGAATTGATAAGTACACCCTGCTGCACGCCGGTCCCCCCATTGCCTGGGAGGATATGTGCGGCCCCATGCGCGGCGCCATTATCGCCGTCCTGAAATACGAAGGTTTGGCCGAAAATGATGAAGAAGCCCTTGCATTGGCCGGCAGCGGTAAGATAAAATATGAACCATGCCACCATCACAATGCCGTTGGCCCCATGACCGGCGTTACTTCTTATTCCATGCCGATGATCTGCGTACTGAATAAGGAAAACGGCAATTACTCCTATTCCACCATCAATGATGGCACTGGCAAAGGCATTCGCTTTGGCAGCTGTGGCCAGGATACGGTAGATCAGCTGGTGTGGCTGGAAAAGGTACTGGGCCCTGCGCTGAAGGACGTCGTTCACACCATGGGCGGCATCAATCTCAAGATGATTATTTCTCAGGCATTGGCCATGGGCGATGAACTGCATATGCGCAACAATGCCGCGACCAACCTGTTTGTAAAGACCATAGCGGAAACACTGTGTGAAGTAGTGGAAAATCGTGCGGCCCTTACCCAGATCATGCACTTCCTCACCTGGAATAACGATCAGTTCTTCCTCAACTTCGCCATGGCGGCCAATAAGGCCTGCGCCGATGCGGCCCACGGCATCGAACATTCCACCATGGTAACGGCGATGGCCCGTAATGGCGTCAATATCGGGATCCGGGTCAGCGGTCTGGGCGATCGCTGGTTCACCGCTCCCGCAGCCGATGTCGCCGGCGCTTATTTCCCCGGCTTTACAGCGGAAGATGCCAATAAAGATATTGGCGACAGCGCCATTATGGAAACCGGCGGGATCGGCGGTATGGCCATTGCTACGGCTCCCGCTATTGTACGTTTCCTGGGTGCCGGCAAGTATCAGGATGCGGTAAACTATACCAATAATATGTACGAGATCACCCTGTCGGAGCAGGATCAGTACGCTATGCCGGATATGGATTTCCGCGGTTCCCCCATCGGTATTGATATTCTCAAAGTAGTGGAAACCGGTATTTCCCCCATCATCAATACCGCCATTGCCTGCAAGCGCCCCGGTGTCGGCATGATTGGCGCCGGCATTTCCAGAGCCCCTCTGGCTATGTTTGAAGAAGCCATGGTGGCCTTTGCCGAAGCCCATGGCCTGCAATAAAATCTAATTCTCAGCCAAAATAACGGGACCGGCAGGCGCCGTCTTCCTTAGGGGAGGATCGACGCCTGCTGTGTCGCACTTTGTTTGAATTCAAAAAGAACGGAGAACATTATGGAACTCAGTCCGATTGTACTATGTCTGCTGGCTGCAGTGCCGGTCCTGCTGCTTATTATCCTGCTGGTGGGCTGTAAGTGGAGCGTGGGCCGCGCGGCGATTGTTTCGGTCGTGGTAGATATCGCCATTGCTCTTTTGGCCTTTGGGGCGCACCCTCTGCAGATTTTGGTCAGCTCGGCAAAGGGAGCCTGGAGCTCTCTCAGCATCATTCTCATTATCTGGCCGGCCATCCTGATGTATAATGTCGTGCGGGAATCCGGTGCATTCCGGGTCATTCGGGCGGGCATTCAGCAGGCAACCCCCAATAAGCTGCTGCAAATTCTCATTATCGGCTATGCTTTTGCGGCATTCCTGCAGGGAATTACCGGTTTTGGCGTACCGGTGGCCATCTGTGCCCCGCTTCTCATCGAAATCGGCGTTTCTCCGTTTTGGGCGCTGGCCATTGCCCCTTTGGGTGAAGCCTGGGGCAATACCTTTGGCACCCTCAGCGCCGCTTGGGATGCTTTGGCTGCCCAGGCAGGCCTGACCGAAGCCATGCCCCTTTACTGGCAAAGTGCTCTGTGGACAGCGTCTTTCCTTTTCGTGATGAACCTTGTCTCCGGCCTTCTGGTTTGCTGGTTTTATGGCAAGGGCCCGGCGCTGCGGCGCGGTTTGCCCGCTGTGCTGGTGCTCAGTCTGGTACAGGGTGGCGGCGAATTGCTGATGAGCCAGGTCAATACCACCCTTTGCTGCTTCATTCCCTGCTGTCTGGCCCTGGTCGCTTCGCTGCTGCTGGGTCGTCTGCCGCTATACAATACGCCCTGGGAACTCCCAAACAGCCGGGCCATGGAACCTGCGCAGCAGGAGCGCATGACAGAACAGGCTCCGGAGGGGATGGGCATTCTGCACGCCTTTTCGCCCTACCTGGTTATGACCGCTTTTTCTCTGGTTTGTCTGCTCATTCCTTCGGTCAAGCGGGTGCTGGCCGGCATTTCGGTATCGCTTAGGATCCCGGCCATTACCAGCGGCGGGGTGGAGGTCACCGAGGCCATTGTCGGGTTTTCACCGCTCAGCCTCACCAATGCCGGCGTATTCCTGTTTCTGGCGGCCGGGTTTGGCTTCTTTTATTTCCGCCGCCGTGGGTGGTTGCAGGCCGGCAGCGGCCGCCGCATCCTGCAGGATAGCGTCAAAAAGGCGCTGCCTTCCTCCGTTTCGGTCATGGTATTCCTGGTATTGGCCAGCATTATGAGCGGCACCGGCCAAACAGCAGCTCTGGCCGGCGGCTTCTCGGCGGTATTTGGCAGCTATTATGCCCTGTTGGCAGCGCTGGTGGGGATGCTCGGCTCCTTTATCACCGGTTCCAATATGTCCAGCAATATTCTGTTCGGCAGCTTCCAGATGACAACCGCCTGCTTGGTCGGTTTGCAGCCCGCTCCCGTTTTGGCCGCCCAGACGGTCGGCGGCAGCGCCGGCAGTCTCATCAGCCCCAGCAAGATTGTTTTGGGCGCTACAACGGCCGGCCATCCGGAAATGGTCGGTTCGATCATCAAAAAGCTGCTGCCGGTAGCGCTGCTGTTCTCCCTTACTACCGGTGCGGTGGTATTGCTCCAACAGCTGATGCTGGGCGCGGTATAATACGCAAATTATTCGGGTGTACAAATGGACTGCGGATATGATATACTTAGTTTATATCATAATCCGCAGTCTTTTTTTGGAGGAGATGCCATGTACACCATTGGCTCGTTTTTGCAGGAAGAGGAACTGTCCGGCCTGAAACTGGTGGTCGGCGGAACCAATCTGCAGGCCGAGATTACCAATATCAATATTATCGATAACCCCAATTCCTACGATTGGCTTTCCCCGGGGGATCTTCTGCTTACAACGGGCTATTTCTGCCGCGATGATGAAGAGATGCAGCGGCAGTTAATCCGGGAACTTTCGGAGCTGAATTGTGTGGGGCTGGCCATCAAAACCCGCCGCTATCTCGATGTCATTCCGGAAGCCATGCTGGAAGAGGCGGAACGCCTGGGCTTCCCGCTGATTGAAATCCCCGTTCAGTATCCCCTTAGTAAGATTTGCAAGGTGGTATTTGAGCGCCTTTCCGGCGGCGGGGTAGAAAAGGCCGATCGCTTTGTTTCACTGTATCATTCCATCACCGAAAGTATGCTGGAGCCGCAGGGCGTCGTCCGTATGCTGGCCATCCTCAGCGATTTTATCGGGAATTCCATCCTGCTGCTGGGCAGCAAATGGGAGCTGCTGGGCTATACGGAAAATCCGGGCAATCCGCTTCCCATGGCGCAGTATTTGCCGCTGCACGCCGGGGAAGTCGTGTTTCCGGAAGAACTGACCCGCAATATGCCCTCCGATTTTGCCAAATATACCAAGGCCATCAAACGGATTTTTATCGCCGGGGAACAGCGGGTGGTTTGCCGCATTCTGCCGCTTTCCGGAGGAAATGCATTGTTTGGGTACCTGCTGGTGTGGGAAACTCAGCGCAAAATGCAGTCCATCGAATATCTGGCGCTGGAAATTGCCGTTTCGGCATTGGCTCTGGAGCGCTACCGTACCCGCCAGATGGAAGAAATCCGTATGCACATTCGCCAGGATTTCTTCGATGATCTGCTCAGCGGAAAGCTGCAATCGGCAGAAGAAGTGGATAGCATTGCCGGAATGCACAATATGGATGCCGAAGGAACCTATCTCTGTATGGTAGCCAAGTTGGATAGCGCCGCGCGCGGAACCGAAAATTATGTGGAAATGCAGGATGCATTTCTGCGCATCAAAGATCGTATGATCGGCATCATCGGCGAATTATCCCGCGATGAGGGCCGCAGCTGTATTTCCATCCACCGCGGCAGTCTCATCATCACGTTCCTGCGCCTCACCCGTACCGAAGACGGTCAACGCATTGGCGAAAAAAACCGCCGCTTCATTCAGCGGGTGTACCATCGCCTGCACGCTATTACCGAACAGTATGTCCTTAATATCGGGGTAGGGGAACCCACCGCCCGTCTCATCAATATTCGCCGCAGTTTCACCCAGGCACAGGAAGCCATTCGGGTTTCCGGCGGACTGCACAGCAATGATGGCGTGCATTTTTATGAAGATCTCATCATCTACCAGCTGCTCAGCAGCGGGGTAGAAAATGAAAAATCCATGGAACTTTACACGCTCTCCATCCGCAATTTGGTGGAGTACGATCAACAGAACGAAACCAATATGGTGGAAACGCTGGATTGCTATTTTGCCTGCAACTGCAATGTCAGCGAGACAGCCAAGGCGCTGTACATCCATCGCAATACCCTCATCTACCGCATCGATAAAATCAAAACAATCCTGGGCCGCGATCTGAAAGACTCCGAAGAACGGCTGCTGCTGCAGCTTGGCCTCAGGATCTATCAGGTTCGGAAAATCCGCGAAGAAGGCAATGGCCAGTCGTAAATTTACCACCAAAGGAGGAGCCCCAGCTTGTCTCAGATCACCAAACGCGCATTGGAACAATCGCTCAAAAATCTTCTGCAGCAAAAACCGCTGAATAAAATCACCATCAGCGATATTACCGAAGATTGCGGTATCAGCCGCATGACCTTCTACTACCACTTCAAGGACATCTATGACCTGGTGGAATGGGCCTGTGTGGAAGATGCCGCCAAAGCGCTGCAGAACAAAAAGACCCACGATACCTGGCAGCAGGGCTTTATTCAGATTTTCCATGCAGTGCGGGAAAACAAGCCCTTTGTGATGAATGTTTACCGCTGCGTCAGCCGGGAACAGGTGGAAAAATATCTGGTGCCGCTCACCGATCATCTGCTGATGGGCGTCATTGCAGAACAATCTGCCGGTATGACGGTGCGGGAGGAAGATAAGCAGTTTATTGCACAGGTGTATTCCTATTCTTTTGTGGGCCTTATGCTGGATTGGATTAAGGACGATATGCAGGCCGAACCGGAAATTTTGGTCAATAAGCTGGCGCTGGTGCTGCAGGGCAGCATCGCGCAGGCCCTGGAACGCTTCCGCACCGATAAACCCTGACAAATGGGCTCGTTTGATAAAAATTTTTGCAGCTTTTCCCCCGTGATGAGGTTTTTGTCACGGGGCTTTTTCTGTCTATTTTAAAAGTGGTTGCAGCGGGGTACAATAAAGCCATCAAGAGGGCGATAAGCCCTAAACCACATCTTACAGGAGGCTTATTTATGTATTACTCTGCTGGCACTTACGAAAGCTTTGCTCACCCCGAAAAGCCCGAAGGCGTAGAAAATAAATCCGCCTATATCATCGGCACCGGCCTGGCCGGCCTTACCGCCGCATTTTATCTGGTGCGTGATGGTCAGATGAAAGGCGAGCGCATTCATCTGCTCGAAAAACTGGAACTGGCCGGCGGCAGCTGCGATGGCCGCAAGGATGTCACCAAGGGCTTCTATATGCGCGGCGGCCGCGAAATGGATAACCACTTTGAAGTAATGTGGGATACTTTCCGCGATGTTCCCTCCATCGAAACTCCCGGCGTATCGGTTCTGGATGAATACTACTGGCTCAATAAGCACGATCCCAACTACTCTCTGTGCCGCGCTACTGTAAATCGCGGCGAAGATGCCCACACCGATAAGAAGTTTGCGCTGGATAAGGAAAGCGCCATGGCTCTTTCCAAACTGTTCATCACCCCGGAAAAGGATCTGGAAGATAAAAAGATTTCCGAAGTCCTGCCGGAAAGCTTCTGGAGCACCAACTTCTGGCTCTATTGGCAGACCATGTTTGCCTTCCAGAAGTGGTCCAGCGCCCTGGAAATGAAGCGTTACCTCTGCCGCTATGTCCATCACATCGATGGTCTGCCGGATTTCAGCGCCCTGCGTTTCACCAAGTACAATCAGTACGAAAGCATGATCCTGCCGCTGGTGAAGTATCTGGAATCCCACGGCGTCCGTATCGAATACGGCATGGATGTCAAGAATGTCATCATCGAAACCGAGGGCGATAAGAAGATTGCCCGCCAGATCGTCTATGTCAAGGATGGCGAAGAGCAGACTATCGATCTGATCGAAGATGACCTCGTTTTCATCACCAATGGCTGCTGCACCGATACCTCCTGCTACGGCGATCAGACCCACGCTCCCGATCTGTCCGGCGTTAAGAATGGCTACGGTGAATCCTGGGATATGTGGAAAGCCATTGCGGCCCAGGCACAGCATGGGGAATACGGCAACCCGGATGCATTCTGCAGCGATGTAGAAGCCACCAACTGGATGAGCGCTACGGTTGCTACCTCCAATGAAGAAGTCATTCGCCACATTATGAATATCTGCAAGCGCGATCCTCGCGCCGGCAAGGTCACCACCGGTGGTATCGTTACCGTAAAGGATAGCACCGAAAACTGGTACCTCTCCTGGACCATCAACCGTCAGCCGCAGTTCAAGAGCCAGGATAAGAACACGGTGCTGGTTTGGGTCTATGGCCTGCATACCGATTGCGAAGGCAACTATGTCAAAAAGCCCATGCGCGAGTGCACCGGTGAAGAAATCTGCCGCGAGTGGATGTACCACATTGGCATCCCGGAGGATCGCATCGAAGAACTGGCGCGGGAAGCCTGCAATACCACCACCTGCTTCATGCCCTATATCAATGCGTTCTTCCAGCCCAGGAAAGAAAGCGACCGTCCCAAGGTTGTCCCGGATGGTGCTGTAAACTTCGCCTTCATTGGCCAGTTTGCCGAAACACCCCGTGATACCATCTTCACCACCGAGTACTCCATGCGTACCGGTATGGAATCGGTTTACACCCTGCTGAATATCGATCGCGGTGTACCGGAAGTATGGGGCAGCAAGTACGATGTACGGGAACTGCTGCGGGCCTGCTACTACGCGGTCGATAAAAAGCCGCTCAGTGAGCTGCCTCTCTCCTTCGGCGAGCGGGAAGCCGTCAAGATCCTGCTCAAGAAGGTGAAGGGCACCGATGTGGAGCTGCTGCTGAAAGAAAGCGGTCTGCTGCAATAAGCTCAATCCATTTCTCTGCAATCCTCTCTCTTTTCCCTCATACAGGCAAAGGCCCCCAGCCGCAATGGCTGGGGGCCTTTGTGTTTAAACTTTAAGTTTCCTCGGCTTCTTCTGCCGCCGGTTCGGCCGCATCTTTGGCTTCGGTAATGGTGGGGATAAACGCTTTGGCCAGCTTGCCCTCGCCGCGGCGCTTAATGTAAAAATACCCGATGAAGCTAAAGACCAGCGCCCCGATAAAGTTGACGAAAAGATCCTCCATCGTGTCGTACAGGCCAATATCCAGGTATCCGCCAAAGCCCAGTTCCTGTCCGTTAACGGCCACGCTGGTAATGTCATTGATGGTAATAGGAATATTCTTATTGGTGGGGTCCAGCATTACGGAAGTAATACTGTGGATCACTGTATCTTTCTGCATATCCATCAGGAACAGCCGATCCATGCCAAATTCGAAGAATTCCCACAGAACCCCAATGGTCATGGAAAAGCAAAAAGCCACCAAAGCCACATAGATGGGGGAAAGTTCAAATTTAATCTTGCTGTTGCGGTTCAGAATATCGATGAGCGCAAAGCCGGTAGCCGCGCATAAAAAGCCGGTTGTCGTGTGCAGAATGGAATCCCAGTTGGGAATTGTAATAAAGAAGCACGCCAGTTCGCCCAATATTTCAGAAGCAAAAATAAACAGCAGAATAATGATTTCCAGCGTGTTGGGCAGTTCTATGCCAAAGTTCTGCTGGATAAAGAACGGCAGCATAAACAGCACCAGTACCAGCAGGCATACAAAGGCATTTTCATATTCTCCCCGGAGGATGGAGGAAACAAGGGTTAGTAGAACGATGATACGCAGGATAAGATACACTGCAAAGACGGTGGGCTTTTTGTGGATGATGGCGTGCAGGTCGCGGCGGGTAGGCTTATGGTCTTTCCGGTTCTGCTTCATAGTCACTTTCCTTTCCGGCGTTCGGCTTTTTTCGAAGATTATACCATATATTCTCCCAAAAGCAAACAGCCGCCTATAAAACCAGCGGGAGACGATAAAAGTCTCCCGCTGTGGTTAGAGCTTATTAGAGCTTATGGCATGAGCCGTAGGTACTTAGTGCCGGGTAATAGTAGCAACGGTAAGAGCTGCTACTGTCGTCAGCGCGCCGGTGGAAGGATTGGGCCGGGGAGCCGGTTCCTCTTCGGCGGGAACAATGATAACGATGGTGCCGCCAGGGGTGGGGGGAACAATCTCTCCGCCGCCGGTCTTGGTATAACCGCAAATGGTGCAGGTATCACCATCGTAGTTGTGCGGTACAGTGCTGGTTTGGTAGGTGCAGTTGCCGGTGGTGCAGTACTGGTAATGACCATTTTCGCCGTCAGCAGCATAGGCAAGGTGATAGGTGTGACCATAATCTCTATACCCGCAGTTGCAGAAGCGCTGATGCGTGCCATAGGGCTCGTCTACTCTCCAGCCTACCCACTCATGGGGCGCCTTGTCGCTTACAGCATCACAGCCCTCATCGGTGCACTTGTGCCAGTGATCGGTGGAATCATAGCTCCACGCCGTATCAAAATGATGTTCTTCGGTGGTACCGCCGGCCTTACCGCAGATCGTGCAGGCGCCGTTGACATAGTTGTGGGCCGCACTGTCCTTGATGCTGCCGATTTTATTCGGGCAGTTGGGGTCAGTGCACTGGTGCCAGTGGTTGTTATCGTCGGTTGTCCAAATGGCATCGTCATAGGTGTGGGTATGCGTGGCTGCCGGGGCGTCATCAAAAAACCAAGAGAAATAACTGCTATCCCATTCGGCATACCAGGGCTTATTCCCGTTTTCATCAATTAATAGGTAATTGGCAGAAGCAATGGCGGGTGTAAAAGTAATATTGGCGCAGTACTTTTTGCCTTCTACAAACTTATCACCGCTGGAAAGGGGCGTTATTTTAGAGACTCCATCAAAGGAATACCATTTAATTTTGACAAATTGAATATTGCTGTATACGGGGGAAGAAAGGGTAGCGCTGGTAGCCGGGACATCACCCGCTACAGGAGCTGGAAGGGTAACAACAACGTAGGGGATGGGCCCGTTGATGCTAAGAGTTGCATCAGCACTGGGCGTACCGCTAATGGTAAGCTGGGTAGCGCTGTCGCGTGTAATCGATACGCCGTTCTTTCCAGTATAATATCCATCCCGGAAGATGTAACCCTCTTTAGCCGTAAGGATTACAGGAGTCATCGCTTCGCCGGCTTTTACCGTTTGGGTCAGAGCACCGCCGGAAACAGTAACATTATCGGCCGTAATGGTAACATCGTAGGTGGTCTCGCTGCCGGTAGGCAGGGTTTCCTTAGTAGCGCGGAGGTACTGATAGCTGCTGTATTTTGCAGAGCTGTATTCCTCCAGCGGTTCGCCGGTGCTGTTGGTGCTGGCGTAGATGTTATACCCATCAGCAAAACTGTAGGCATTGTCCTTTACGGTAAAGATCAGGTTGCCCGCATTTCTATCATTCCGGAGAATCACTTCAGCCCCAATGGACAGACTCTTATAGGGGCCGCAGTATATTACAGAGGCTGCAGTAGTTTTTCCGTTTGTCATCTCCAGCGTGCCGTCGCCGCTGATAGTAAAGTTGCTGTAGCTTTCGATGCAGTGGTTGTAATTACCTTGGAGCTTATTCGTACCGGTCACAACAATCGTGCAGTCGGGATATCCGTCGAAGATTCTAATCGCAGCACTGTTTGCGGCAGTGATATTTACATTATTCAGTTTCAGCGTTCTGGTTGTGGCGTCATAGAGATAAGTACCATTGCCCTCACCAAGGGAAGTCTCTACACCGACGACAGCCTTTTCCCCAGCGATATAAACATCATCGGCAGTGACAATGGTGGTGGGCGCTATTTTAATTCGACGATAATTCTTGATTGCTTCGTCTCTGCCTTCTGTCGGCAGTGTTTTATAGGAGGAAGTAGTATCTTTCTCCATGTAATCATAGCCGGAATTTACCGCAATGGAACCAAAGGAAAGGGCTTTGCCATCACGGTTGTTATTCGTGGCGATCAGCTCAGCACCGCCGGAAACTTTGAGCGCATTAACAGTATTAACGGTAGTATCCGTTGCTGCATTTGTTGCCGTTACAGAAGTACCGTCGCCGGATATAATGAGGTCGCCATTCGATACATTGATGCCCCGGGAGATAGTATTTCTACTATAATCGCCATTATAGGTAGACTCCACGTTTACGGTAATACCACCTGTGAAAGTAACGTCACCCTGATAGGAAGAAAGGGTGTACCCAAAGCCCTTACTGGTAAGGCTAAGAGTGTTATTGCCGTCCGCAGCGCCAGTAATAATAAGGTTTAATTCATAACTGCTGAAAGATTTATTGACACCAATACATTCTTTACCTTGGTCATTCTTTGATGTGTCTTTTTCAGTAGAAAGACTTACATTACCATGAACGGTAACGGTAATCGTATTACCTTCTCTGGTGAGTTCAAGATAGGGATTGCTGCCCCACTTCTCAAGATCTTCAATAAAATTACCTTGAAAGTTGTAGTAAACTGGTTTGTAGGCTGAACCGTCTTTTTTAAAGTTCCAGCCTTTTCCTTCAATGGAAATGTCACCATTTACAGTAACGGGGCCTTCTTGGTCTGCCGCCCACGCTGTCGTTGGCAGCATGGTGATGAGCATACAGAGCGTTAGCAGTATGCTCATCAGTCGTTTCTTCATAGTTAGTTCCTCCAATTCTATCACAAGTTGTGATTGATTCTATTATAAATCGGAGGCGTCGGCTCTCTGGCGAATTGGGGCGAAATGTAGATAAATCTGCGCAAAATGTGTCCAAATATCAACCAAAATGGTAAGGATTTATGGAATTTGCAAAAGGGAAGCGCTTCGGGGAGCAGCAGGACTCTTGCATCTTGGCTCCGGATGCGCTAATATGACATTAGAATAACGCCGATTAAGGAGAAAGAAACCATGAGTTATACCGCAGTTGTTATTACCGTCAGCGATAAATGTTCCACCGGCGAACGTCAGGATACCAGCGGCCCCGCCATTTGTGAAATGCTGACCCAGGCCGGTTATTCGGTTATCCACACCGCCACCGTCCCTGATGAGGTCGAGCAGATCCGGGATAGTATGCTGCAGGCCTGCGATGCCCTCCATGCCAATCTGGTCGTCAGCACCGGCGGCACCGGCCTTTCCCCCCGCGATGTCACCCCGGAAGCCACCCGCCTGGTGGTGGAGCGGGAAATCCCGGCCATTCCGCAGGCCATGCTGTATTCCAGTCTGGCCATTACCCCCCGGGCCATGCTTTCCCGGGCAGCAGCCGGCACCCGCGGCGGCTCCCTTGTCCTCAATCTTCCCGGTTCCGAAAAGGCCGCGCGGGAAAACCTCGGTGCGGTACTGGATACTTTGGAACACGCTTTGAAGATGCTGGCGGGCAGCGGCCATTAAACTCCATTTTATTCGATATAGTCGAACGTACTTCCCGCATTTGCGAACGACCCGATTGAAAAGTCGGGTCGTTTTTTGTTATAATTGGTTATATTTGAACGAGAATATCGTCTGGAGGCGTTATCATGAAATTCATCAAAACAGTGGATGCGGTAGGCGCTATGCTGTGCCACGATATGACGCAGATCATTAAGGGCGAATACAAGGATGCCCGCTTCCGTAAGGGACACATCGTCACCGAAGAGGATATTCCTGTCCTGCTCAGCATGGGCAAGGAAAATCTCTATGTTTGGGAAATGACCCCCAATATGGTGCACGAAAATGATGCGGCCGAACGTCTGCTGGCACTCTGTGGAACTGAAAATATGCTCCGCAGCGAAGTAAAAGAGGGAAAAATCGAACTCAAAGCGGCCTGCGATGGCTTGTTTTAGGTAGCATCCGAGCGTTTGCTGGCCGTCAATTCACAGGATGAAGTGATGATTACCACCCGAAAGGGCGGCACCGCGGTAAAAGCCGGGGATAAGCTGGCTGGAATGCGGGTCATTCCCCTCATCATCGAAGAAGAAAAACTGCAAAAAGCCGAACAGGCCGCAGGGGAGGGCCCGCTTCTTTGCTTACGTCCCTTTGTCCGCCAAACGGCTTGTATCATTGCCACCGGCAGCGAGGTAAAAAATGGCCTCATCCAGGATACTTTCACTCCGGTGGTGGCAGAAAAGCTGGCGGCCTATGGCATCAAAACGCTGGAAATTGCCTATTCCGGCGATGGCGTAGAAAATGCTCGTGATACAGTATTGGCCATGAAGGAGAAGCATCACCCCGATGTCCTGCTGTGCACCGGCGGTATGAGCGTGGATCCGGATGACAACACCCCCGGCGGCATTCGGGCCAGCGGCGCCAATATTATTTCCTACGGGGCACCGGTGCTGCCCGGCGCCATGTTCCTGCTGGGCTATTATCCCGATGGCACTCCGGTTATGGGGCTGCCCGGCTGCGTGATGTATGCCGGCGCTACCATCTTCGATCTGGTGCTGCCCTATGTGGCAGCCGATGTGCCGGTTGCCCGGTCTCAGATTGCTGCACTGGGGGAGGGCGGTCTCTGCCTTGGCTGCAAAGTCTGCCATTATCCCATCTGCCCCTTCGGCAAATAAATAAGTTATCTGCGCGGTTTTCCGCGTGATATAAAAACGAAAGAAAACAAAAAGGAAGGATAAGTATCATGAAAAAGTTTCTCTCTTTGGTACTGGCCCTGGTGCTGGTACTCACTATGGTGGCCTGCGGCGAAAAGCAGCCGACCAACGACAATCAGAACGATACGCCCGAAACCGTTGAGCTGACCGTCTTTGCTGCGGCTTCCCTCACCGAAAGCCTCACTGCCATCGGCGAAAAGTACATGGCGGAGAACCAGAACGTGAAGATCAGCTTCAACTTCGATTCCTCCGGCAAGCTGCTCACCCAGATCAAGGAAGGCGCTCCCTGCGACCTGTTCATTTCTGCAGCTCCCAAGCAGATGAACGCTCTGGATGGCACCCTGAAAGAGGATGCCGATAAGAACCCCGATGGTCTGGATATGCTGGTGGCCGGCAGCCGTATTGACCTGCTGGAAAACAAGGTCGCCCTGGCTGTTCCGGAGGGCAATCCTAAGAATATCGAAAGCTTCGATCAGCTGGCTGATCTGCTGAAAAACGGCGAAGTCATGCTCGCCATCGGAAACAGCGATGTTCCTGTTGGCCAGTACACCCAGAAGATCTTTGCTTTCTATGGCATCGATGAGGAGGCCGTTGTTTCCAAGCTGACCTATGGCTCCAACGTAAAGGAAGTAACCACTGCAGTTTCCGAGGGCACTGTGGATTGCGGCATTATCTATGCTTCCGATGCGTACTCCGCCAACCTCACCGTAGCGGCTACTGCTACTGCTGAAATGTGCGGCCAGGTCATCTATCCTGCTGCGGTTCTCAATACCTCTGCCAATCAGGAAGCCGCTGCTGCGTTCCTTGCTTATCTGCAGGGTGCCGAAGCTTCCGCTGAGTTTGAGGCTGTTCTCTTCACTCCTCTTTCCAAGTAATTTTTAGCGACGATTTATCATTTCACTGGGATTGGGCGGGGCGCGTTGGCGTCCTGCCCAAAACCCCTTTTCAGGAGGCATTTCATGGATTGGTACCCCTTACTTAACTCACTGCGGATCGCCGCCATCAGTGCGGTGGTGGTGTTCTTTACCGGCATTGCCGCCGCTTATTACATTGCCAAACTGCCCCGTTTCATCAAGGGTATTCTCGATGTTATCCTTACCCTGCCGCTGGTGCTGCCGCCCACTGTTGTGGGTTACTTGCTGCTGCGGGTTCTGGGCCCCAAGCGTCTCATTGGCGCCTGGATTTTGGAAACTTTCGGGGTTCGCATGGTAATGACCTGGTGGTCTGCCATTTTTGCTACCGTGGTTGTGGTGTTCCCCCTCATGTACCGTACCGTTCGTGGTGCCTTCGAATCCTTTGATGAAACGTTAGCGCACGCCGGCAAAACATTGGGTCTTTCCAATACCTACATCTTTTGGCACGTCCGTATGCCGTATTGCCGGCAGGGCGTACTGGCCGGTGCGGTACTGGTCTTTGCCCGCGCCCTGGGCGAATACGGCGCCACCAGCATGATTGCCGGCTACACCCCCGGCAAAACTGCTACCGTTTCCACCACCGTTTACCAGCTGTGGCAGATCAATAACGATGAGCTGGCCCTTAAATGGGTTATGGTCAATATTGCCATTTCGGCGGTCATTCTGCTGGTGGTAAATATGCTGGAAAAGAAGAACCTGCAGGCCGCAGGTCGGGGAAGGAGGCAATCCGCTTGAGCCTGATTGTAGACATCGAAAAAAAGCTGGGCAATTTTACCCTTCGCTCCCAATTTGAAACCCCCGATGGCATTATGGCCCTGTTGGGCGCCTCCGGCTGCGGCAAGAGTGTCACCCTCAAGTGCATTGCCGGCATTATGACTCCGGATCGCGGCCGCATCCTCTTGGATGGCGAAACGCTCTTTGACAGCGAAAAAAAGATTGATCTTACCCCCCAGCAGCGCCGGGTCGGTTATCTGTTCCAGCAGTACGCCCTGTTCCCCAATATGACGGTAACGCAGAATATTATCTGCGGCATTCGGCAGGGCAAGCGGGAAGAGAAAAAAGCGCAGGCGGCGGAAGCCATTCGCCGTTTTCGTCTGGAAGGGCTGGAAAAGAAGTACCCGGCGCAGCTTTCCGGCGGCCAGCAGCAGCGTGTGGCCCTGGCCAGAATACTGGTTTCGGAGCCGCGTGCCATTTTGCTGGATGAGCCGTTTTCCGCTTTGGATAGCTTTCTGAAATGGAATTTGGAATTGGAACTTTCGGATCTGCTTTCGGAATTCACCGGCCCCATTCTTTGGGTCAGCCATGATCTGCGGGAATGTTACCGCAACTGTTCCGCCGTTTGTGTAATTGAAAATGGCGTTTCCGGCGCTGTAACCGATATGGAAACTTTGCTGCACCATCCCGGTACCCGCGGGGCCGCCCAGTTGGTTGGCTGCCGCAATTTCCTGCCGGGGCACAGCACCGCAGAAGGCGTTGTGGTTTTGGGCTGGAACATGACACTGCCGGTCAAGACCCCCTTGCAGCAGGTCACCATCGGCATTCCGGATACCGCCATTGCTTTTGCGGCAGAGGGGACGGCCTGTACCGAGGAGCGAATGATCCGTGATATTGGCGAGACGGTAGTCCTGCTGCGCCCGGCAGCGGAAAAAGACGCGCCGCCGCTGCGGGCTGTTCTGCCGCAGGGAATGCCAACAGAAACCGGGGCCGAAGTCTTTATTACGGTCGATCCGCAGCAATGCATTTTGCAGTAAAATATTTTTTGCAAAAAAAGCCCTGTTTTTTCGGGGCTTTTTTGCTGGATAAAACTCTTGACAAAAACGGTGCCCGGTGATATAACGGTACCAAACTAAAGTGTACCGAAAAGGTAGCATTTACAAAGAGAGGACGCATCATGGCAAAAATTTATACTTCCGCAGCCCAACTCATTGGTCATACTCCGCTGTTGGAATTGACCCATCTCGAGAAAAAATATGGCTTGAAAGCCCGTATTCTGGCCAAGCTGGAATATTTTAATCCGGCGGGTTCGGTCAAGGATCGTGTTGCCCTGGCCATGATTGAGGATGCCGAGCAGAAAGGCGTGCTTACCCCGCAGTCGGTCATTATTGAGCCCACCTCCGGCAATACCGGAATTGGTTTGGCTTCGGTGGCGGCGGCTCGCGGTTATCGTATTATCATTGTTATGCCGGATAGTATGAGTGTGGAGCGCCGCCAGCTGATGAAAGCTTATGGGGCCGAACTGGTGCTGACCCCCGGGGCCCAGGGCATGAAAGGCGCTATTGCCAAAGCAGATGAACTGGCAAAAGAAATTCCTCATAGCTTTATTCCGGGACAGTTTGTAAATGAAGCCAATCCCCGGGCTCACTATGCCACCACCGGCCCCGAAATTTGGGAGGATACCGATGGAGCCGTTGATGCCTTTGTGGCTGGGGTGGGCACCGGCGGCACCGTTACCGGTGTTGGCCGTTACCTCAAGGAGCAGAATGCTGCGGTAAAGGTGATTGCTGTAGAGCCCAAAACCTCGGCGGTGCTTTCTACCGGTGTAGCAGGTTCTCATAAAATTCAGGGCATTGGTGCCGGGTTTGTTCCTGCCGTTTTGGATACCAAGATTTACGATGAGATTATCCCGGTAGCGGATGAAGATGCCTTTGCGACCGGTCGGGAAATCGGCCAAAGCGAAGGAGTTCTGGTAGGAATATCTTCCGGTGCTGCGGTTTGGGCTGCCCTGCAGCTGGCACAGCGGCCGGAGTATGAGGGAAAGACCATTGTGGTTCTGCTTCCCGATACTGGTGATCGTTACCTTTCCAGCCCCATGTTTGCCGAATAAGTGATTACTCCCCGGAAATCAATGGATTTCCGGGGAGATTTTTATTGTCCCGGGAAAAGGCGGAAAGAAAGCGGTGTTCTGCCCAGGTTGCCCTTATAAGCGATCTTCTCTTTGCCATTGCCGACCTAAGCTGGTATAATGGGGAGCAGAAAGCAGAAAAAAAGGAGTGCCATACTATGCCGCAAATTATCGAAATCACCGATCTTTCGCGACCGGAACTGGATGTTTTTTGCCGCCTGACCGAAGCCCAGCTGCGCAGCCGGCTGGAGCCGGAAAAGGGCATTTTCATTGCGGAAAGTCCCACTGTAATTGGGCTGGCGCTGGCAGCGGGCTATCAGCCGGTTGCCATCCTTACCGAGCAGAAATTTATCGAAGGCAAGGCGGCGGAAGTCATTGCCCGCTGTGGGGATATTCCGGTTTACACCGGGGAGCGGGAAGTGCTGGCCGGCCTGACCGGTTATGAATTGACCCGAGGGGTGCTGTGTGCCATGCGGCGGCCGGCACCGCTGGATTTCCGGGAGCTGTGCGCCGGAGCCAGGCGGGTGGCGGTGCTGGAAAATGTGGTGGATTCCACCAATGTGGGAGCCATTATTCGTTCGGCGGCGGCGCTGGGCATGGATGCTGTTTTGCTGACGCCCAGCTGCTGTGATCCCCTCAATCGGCGGGCGGTCCGGGTCAGCATGGGAACGGTATTCCAAATTCCCTGGGCCTATCTTGGCAGTGACCCATCGGAGTGGCCCCACCCCGGCTTGGAACAGCTGCAGGCAATGGGCTTTAAAACAGTTGCCATGGCGCTGCGGGACGATTCGGTTTCCATCGATGATGAAAAACTGGCAGCAGAACCCAAATTAGCGATTGTGCTGGGGACGGAGGGAACCGGACTGATGGCGCATACCATAGCAGACTGTGACTACACCGTACGCATCCCGATGCAGCATGGAGTGGATTCGCTGAATGTGGCTGCGGCCAGTGCAGTTGCCTTTTGGCAGCTGCGCGCAAAGTAATGCGATAGATCATTTTCAAGGGACAAAATGGTACAGGAACCCAAGCCCCATGAGAGGATGGAGCTTGCCATTGGCAGCCGCGCCCCCTGTTCTTCATGGGGGTGGGCTGTATTTTTGGTTTTACCGAAAAAGGCCTTTCACTAATACGGGCAGAACGCCCCTTTTTTGCAGTGATTTGGTACATATCACACATTTTTTTACGGAAGGTTTACAAATCTGGAAAAACGATCCTTTTCTTAATAGGGGGAAACCCGCCCGGGCGGAGAGAAAAAGGCGGGCGCTCCGCAGCGGGGAGGGCTGCCCGATAGGGTCAGCACGACAGAAGCGGAGGGGCGCCCGCCGGAATGTGTGCACCCCCGGCAAGCAAAGAAAAGAAAAAGAATGCAAAAACCCGGTCGCAGCCGAATAGAACGACTGGACCGGGGGCTTTTACTTTTTTTGATGTTTTTGCCACAGCAGATACCCCAACAGCGAGAGTGCCGAAACGCCGGCGGTGACGCCGATGGCAATCCAAAAGGCGGGAGAGCCGGGCTGAGAAACGCTGGCCCCCAGCAGGGTGGCGGCCAACAGACTGGGTAAACCGCCCAGCAATCCACCCAGGAGACAGGTGGGATACGGCCCTTTGACGGAACCGAAATACATACTGACGACATCACCGGGGAGCAGGTAAATAACCCGCAGAAAAAAGGAAAGGAAGAGATAATGCCCCTGCTGACTTTCCATAAGCCCTTCCAGCCGGGGATAGCGGGCAATCAGGCGGGAGGTCAGCCCGCTGCCGGAAAATCGGCCGATCCAGTAGGGGACAGTAAGATCGATAGCAAGTCCCAGAATATTGAGCGCCAATGCCGCCGCGGGGGAAAAAAGGTGACCGGCGGCAATTTGCAGCACCATAATGGGAAAAGCGACGCTGAGGCTTTTAAGAAAATAGAGCAGCAAAATGAAGCCGGCAGCCAGCCAAGGATCCCGGGGCGCATAGTGCAGAATATCTTCCGCAGAAAAGCCGCCGGCAGCAAGACACAAAATGACCATAAGGACGCACAGCAGCAGCGGCAACAGCCGCAGCGGGTGCAGTTCGTGCATTTTGCGTGGGACGTTCGGCATGGGGGAACCTCTCCTTTTGATAAAATGACAAATTGGGACATTTTTTACAGTTTGTCCAATGGTTTGGCGGGGGCGGGACTTTTATTTTACTGCTGTTATATGTTAATATAATATTTAAATAGGGGGTGAATACCACGGCCGATTCCAACTTGACCAAACGCGCCCTGGCCGCAGCCATGAAGGAACTGATGGAGCAAATGCCTTTTTCCAAGATCAGTGTTTCCGACATAGCAGAGCAATGCGGCATGAACCGCAAAAGCTTTTATTATCACTTTAAGGATAAGTACGATTTAGTAAACTGGATCTTTGATATGGAGTACCTGCAGGTGACCAGCCGACAGGATTATGCCGGGATCTGGGATTTTTTAACCGCGCTGTGCAGCTTCTTCTATGAAAACCGCTCCTTTTACCGGCGGGCGCTGCGCATCGAGGGACAGAACTCCTTTCTGGAACACTTTAAAGAGGTATTGGAGCCTACCATCAAGTATTTCCTGGCTTCCTCCCTGGAAGAAGCCAGATACCAGCAGTTCTGCATCGATTTTTATGCAGATGCATTCATTGCCGCCTTTGTGCGGTGGCTTTCCGAAAAAGACTGTGTGCCGCCGCAGGAATTTGTGCGGATGCTGAAGGCCAGCATCTATGCCGCGGTAAAGCGGGTAGAAGTAACGGAACTGTAAACCGAATAAAAAGAACCCCCGATCCTGCGGAAAGCCCGCGGAATCGGGGCTTATTTTATTAGTGGCAGGCAGCCAGAAGCTCTTCCAGCGGCAGCTGAACAAAAGAAAGTTGCTCATCGGGAGAGCCATCCGGATGGATGAGCCGCCCTTCGGCATCGAACACAATGGAATGGGAGGGACGGGGCGAGACGGAACCATCCACAAAGCGCAGATCCTCCCACAGTTCAATGGGAATTGTTTGCACGCGCAGGTTATCGCGTGCGGCGGTAACGCGCCGATAAAAGGGAGAGGCGGCACAGGGGGCGGGCGCTTTATCGGCCACAAAAAGGGTAAAAGGGGTGTGCAGCTGTTCAATATCCAGCATAACCCTATCGGCGGAAATGCTTTCGGAATTTTCCGGGCGGTAGGGCAGGAATACCGAATAGAGCATTTGCCGACGGCGCATGGCATCGCATACTTCTTCAGCGCCATCGCAGAACTGCACCACCGGCATGACATGGGGAAGCTGCACCATCGAGTCAATCACATCACCGGAGAGTTCTTCCGGCGGACTGAGCAGCAGAAAAGCGCAGTCCTTCTGCTGGCGCAGCAGGGTAAATAATCCCGCGGGGAGTTCCCGGGCAATAAGAATATAGGTGTAAATGCCCAATTTCTTTCCCTGCTCAATCAGGGAGTGGTAATCCTCCTCGTGGGGGGGATAGCCACTGCGGTCAATAACTAAGGTAAGGCACCAGGGAATATCATAATGGCGCTCATTTTCCAGCCGGCGTATGAGCTTGGCCCCGGCGGTAAGGCTGTTGTAGCCCAGATTCATGCCAAAGCCAAGCAGATGTTCGGTATCTGCGTGCAGAGATAAATCGTAGATGATACGGTAATAGGCGCTGTTTTCATCCTGCAGGGTATGCTGTACCAGGTGGAGGAAGTTCTGCTGATTGGGGCCGGGGGCAAAACTGAGCCCCATATCCACCAGATTACGCAGGCTGCGTTCCGGGTCGCTCTTAATCGCATTCAATTTTTGCCGCACGATGGTTTGAATAAGGGTGCGGGAGATGGTATTGATAGAGCGTGGCGGCATAGGGGTTCCTTCTTTCTGAAAAAGCGTTTTCTAATGAAATTATAGTGCGTATGGAAAAAGTGGAAAAGGGACAATCCATGGAATGTGTCTTAAAAACAAGAGAAATTCCAGAAAAAGGAACCGGAAGCGGCCGCAGAGAGAAAAGAGATCGCCCCAAAGGAAAGCGTGGGATAAATCCGCTGTAAAGGACAGCTGATTTATCCCACGTTTATTTTGGCTGTGAACGCTGACGAGAAAATACCGAAGATAGAACGCTATTTCCACCACGGGAAGGGGCGTTTTTTAGGGGTGGCTTGGTCTGATGTAAATATTTTCCTTTTCGGGGG
>DMMB01000035.1:24459-25941 GCA_003453215.1 Oscillospiraceae bacterium
GGGGGGGTAACATCTTGAGTGACAAATTTTCTCAGGGTTTGTTCCAGTGCGGTGATGTCGATCGGCTTGGCAACGTGGCCATTCATGCCGGCTTCCATGGCGGCCTGCCGGTCTTCCTCAAAGGCATTGGCGGTGACGGCAATAATGGGAATTTGCGCCACAGCGGGATTGGATAGCTGACGGATGGCGCGGGCGGCCTGATAACCGTTCATGCGCGGCATCTGGATGTCCATCAGGACAAGATCGTAGTAGCCGGGGGCGGCCTGCCGCAGCATTTCTACCGCAATATCGCCATCTTCGGCGGTTTCTACGCGGCAGCCTTCGCCTTCCAGCATCTCGCGGGAAATTTCGCGGTTCAGGGCGTTATCTTCCACCAGCAGGATGCGCCGGCCGGCAAGAGACAGAGCCCCGGGTTCTTCCGGTGCTTCCTGCTTTAGATCGGCCGCGGTGCCAATGCGGAAGGTATAGGTGCAGATGAATTCCGAGCCGACGCCGGGTTCGCTGTGACAGATAATGGTGCCGCCCATCAGATCGACCAGACGCTTGGTGATGGCCAGACCCAGGCCGGAGCCTTCGATGCCGGTGGCAACGCTGCTGTTTTCCCGTTCAAAGGCTTCGAACAGATGCTGCAGGAATTCTTTGCTCATGCCAATGCCGTTATCCTGGACGGTGCTGCGGTAGGTGGCATAGCCATCTTTTTGTTCCAGCTCTTCCACCGTATAGATAATCTTTCCGCCGGCGGGGGTGTATTTGATGGCATTGCTGATCAGGTTCAGTTCTATCTGGTTCATCTTCAGATCATCGAAGAAAGCAATGCGATCCTGCACATGGCAATGCACTTCCAGCGTCAGGTTTTTGCGCTCCAGATCCTGCTGGAAGATGTATTCGACATTGCGCAGGGTATCGGGAATATCGTGGGCCTGCAGGTTCAGTTCCTGCTTGCCGCTTTCGATGCGGGCCAGGTCCAGTACATTATTGATAAGCTTGAGCAGGTGCTCGCCGGAAACATGGATTTTATCCAGATAGTCGCGGATTTTTTCCGGGTCATCCATGTGTTTTTCTGCCAGGGAGGAAAACCCGATGATGGCATTCAGGGGGGTGCGGATATCGTGGGACATATTAAAGAGGAAGGCACTCTTGGCGCGGTTGGCACTTTCGGCGGCCTCCTTGGCCTGCTGCAGTTCGGCGGTTCGCTCCATGTCCTCATCGATGCACCGTGTCATGGAAATGCTGTACACATCGCCGGCCATATTTTCCATTAGGATATTGCGGGTTTCCATCCAGTGGAGCACCCCATCATCGCCGCGCTGGCGAACCTGTACACGCAGGGTGCGTTCCCCACGCTGATAGGCGGCCAGCTGGGCTTCCCGGTTCATGGTCCGATACAGGCGTTCGTAATCCTCCGGGAGTTCGATGGAATGGTGCAGGCGCTCCATCATTTCATCCATGGTAAAGCGCTCCATGAAGCGTTTTGTCAAGTGC
>DMMB01000018.1 GCA_003453215.1 Oscillospiraceae bacterium
GGGCGGCTTGGCCTGCGGCCCCGCTTAGCCCCTTGCCGGAGGTTCCCTTATCCGGGGAAGTGTTTTCTCCGATTGAGAGGCCAGAACGGCATGGCGGCGCCGCCCGGCGGGAAGCGGAATGCAAAAATACATTGCAAAAAGAGCCGTACCCTGCTATGATAAAGGGCAGAATAACCTGAAAATGAGAGGGGAAAACCACCATGGCCGAAAAGAAAAGAATCCTGACCGGCGACCGTACCACCGGCAAACTGCACCTGGGACACTATGTAGGCAGCCTGCAGAACCGCGTAAGACTGCAGGAGGAGTACGAAAGCTTTATCTTGCTGGCGGATATACAGGCATTGACCACCCACTTTGAAAATCCGTCCCTGCTGGAGCACAGCATCTATGAGGTGGCGATGGATAACCTTTCCGTTGGGTTGGACCCCAATAAGGTAACGCTGGTGCAGCAGAGCCGCATTCCCTCCATTGGGGAGCTGACGGTGTTCTATTCCATGCTGGTTTCGGTAAACAGTCTGCGGCACAACCCGACCATTAAAACCGAGGCAGCGAACTATGGCTACAACGATATGACCTATGGCTTTTTGGGCTATCCCGTTAGCCAGTCGGCGGATATTACCTTCTGCAAGGCCAACCTGGTGCCGGTGGGCGAGGATCAAAAACCCCACATGGAAATGACCCGCAAGATCGTGCGGCGGTTTAACGAGCTGTACGGGGAAACGCTGGTGGAACCGGATATGCTGCTTTCCGACTGCCCCAGACTGATGGGCCTGGACGGCAATGCCAAAATGGGCAAGAGCCTGGGCAATGCCATCTACCTGAGCGACCCTGCTGAAGAGGTGCGCAAAAAGGTGATGAGCGCCGTAACCGATGCCAGCCGCATTAAAAAAGACGACCCCGGTCACCCGGATATCTGCGTGGTGAACAAGTACCACAAGGTCTTTAATGCCGGTGAGTATGAGAACATCTGCGAAAGCTGCAAAAAGGGCACCATTGGCTGCGTAGCCTGCAAAAAGGCGCTGGCGGCTTCGCTCAATAATTTGCTGGAGCCGTTCCGGGAGAAACGGGCCTACTATGAAGCCCACCGGGATGAGGTGCGGGATATTATCCTGACCGGCAGCGAAAAGGCAAACAAGATTGGCAACGAGACGGTAAAAGAAGTTAAGGAAGCCATGCACATTTACATCGGGGACTAAAGCGCCCCAAAGGAGGACACAGTATGTCTTACAATGGAAAACGACTGCACAAATCCGAACAGGATAAGAAAATCTGCGGCGTTTGCGGCGGCATTGCCGAATACTTTGATATTGATCCCACACTGGTGCGTCTTGCCTGGATTATTTTCTGCATGGCGGGCGGCAGCGGCGTGCTGGGCTATATCATTGCGGCACTTGTGATGCCGGAAGATCCCTACCGGTCGGTTTAAACAGAATATAAACGGAAGAAAGAGGCGGCGTCCCATGGCGGGGCGCCGCTTTTGTGTGGGGAAAACCTCAAGAGACAAACCAGCCCCAGATGTGCCAGAATTCCGGCGAGCCGGCAGAAAGGCTGCAGACCACATAGGTGAGGACAAAACAGACGGCAAAGAGCACCAGAGAGACCAGCGCCACCTGGCGCAGACGGCGTTTGCCCCTGGGGGTAAACTGCGGTGCAATGGGCAGGCCGGGCAGCACCGCTTCCCCATGGGCCGGGGCCAGAACATTGTGGTGGAACCGCCCATAAGAGCGGAAGATCTGCCGCAGGAAAGCAAAGAACCAGATGGTGCCGGCCGTCGTCAGGACACATAGAGCCAGCAGTGCCAGCCCCAGGACGGCGCCGCACCAGTAGGGCATATACGGCAGGGTAATGAAGGGAAGACTGCCAAGATTGCCGATGTAGCAGATGCCGACGAGACCAAAACTAAGGGCGGCGCTGACCATCACAATGCCCCAGGCCAGCAGCAGAACGGCGAAAATGCCGAAGAAAAGATCGGCCCAGCAAAGCCACAGCCAGGGGAGGACGGCGGAGGGTCGCTTTTCCTTGCCCGGGGAAGCCGGCTGGAACTGGGCAGCCAATTCTGCCGGCGTGCCCAGACGAGCGGCAATTTCCTCTTCCGAAAAGCCGTCATTTAGTTTAAAGGTGAAATGCTGTTCGTATTCTTCCAGAATGTCCGCCGCATCGGCGATATTTTGCTTTTTCAGTTCGGCGGCAAACTGCGCCATAAATTCATTTTTCGTCATGGTTTTCCTCCTCCAGCAGGTTCTTTACCGACTGCGCAAATGCAAGGTATTCAGCGCGATCGGCGAAATAGGTTTCCCGGCCCAGGGCCGTCAGGGTGTAGTATTTGCGGGGCGGGCCGCCGCTTTCCTCCTGCAGGTAGGTGGTCAGCAGGCCATCGGCCTTTAGCTTGCGCAGGATGGGATAAACGGTGCCATCGGCGATATCGATGTGCTGCGAAAGCACTTCCGAGATTTCGTAGCCGTAGTGATCCCGCCGGTGCAGCAGCGCCAGCACGCACAGTTCCAGCACGCCCTTTTTGTATTGGGTGTTCATGGATATTCCTCCTTAATGAAACATCTTACACTACTATATTATATTCAGTAGTTTGAAAATGTCATGGAGCTGGAGCAAAAAATATCCCCTGGCCGGGGAAAGCGGGGGAAGAGGAGGCTTATGGCTGCTTTGGAGGGAGGGGGAAGCGGGAAAGGCGCCCCGCAGGGGCACCGCGGCATGGCCGCGGT
>DMMB01000046.1:0-8618 GCA_003453215.1 Oscillospiraceae bacterium
GAATTTCCTCCGGGGGTGGTGTACGGGCGGTTTTTACATCAATCCGGGTAATATGCCGTCACCATCGCCAGGGCATAGCCGCCATCGTGGCTCAGGGAAAGTGCCAGCTGCCAGCCCTCGGCCAGCTTTGCCGCTTCCCCGCTCAGGGCAAAATACGGCGCGCCGGCTTTGGTATAGACCACTGCGGCATCCGGCATGGCCCAGCCGCTTAAGCCCACCCCCATGGCCTTGCCAAAGGCCTCCTTGGCGGCCCACAGGGCTGCTGCCGTTTCGGCCGGATTGGCTTTGCTGTGGATATATTCCTGCTCTGCGGGCGAAAAACACCGCGCCGCAAAACCCGGCCGCTGCAAACTTTTTTCCATCCGCTCCACTGCCACAATATCCACACCATTCTGCACCCTCATGTTCGGCCCTCCCCAGCTTTGTTTCCTTTATGATACCACAAAACTTTCCCTTGCAAAAGCCCCTTTGCCGTGGTAAAATAAATGCATCAAAATGCCGTGAACCGGTAAAGTACCCATCTTTTTCTGGCACAGAGAAGCGCTCCATCGGCTGGAAGAGCGCACAGAAATCTATGCGGGAAGTTCCCCGGGGAGCAGCGCTGCTGAACCGCAAAAGGCGATAGTAGGCGGCGACGGATTTGCCCACGTTACCGGGCAGCAAAGTGTGCGCCCCTGGGCGCAAAGCTGGGTGGTACCACGGAGCATTTGCGGCTTCGTCCCTGTTGCGGGACGAAGTCTTTTTTTATCCGCCCGCCAAAAAAGCTATTATTATCAAAATGGAGGGATCCCTATGAAATCTGCACTGGAAGCCATCCGCGCCCGCGCGCTGGAGCGGCTGCAAAATGCCGAGGATCTGGCTGCGCTGGAGGAAGCGCGGGTACAGCTCCTGGGTAAAAAAGGCGAATTGACCGCCATTCTTAAAACGATGGGTCAGCTTTCCCCGGAAGAACGCCCCATCATGGGCCAGATGGCCAATGAGGTTCGTGCCGCCATCGAAGAAAAGCTGGCCGACCGCGGCGCAGCGCTGAAGGCCGCGCTGGCGGAGCAGAAGCTTAAAATGGAAACCATCGATGTTACCCTGCCCGGCAAACCCGTCCGGGAGGGTCACCGCCACCCCCTCAATCTCGTTCTGGATGAGATCAAGGAAATTTTCCTTGGCATGGGCTTCGATGTTGTTTCCGGCCCCGAAGTCGAACTGGATTACTACAACTTTGAAGCGCTCAATCTTCCGCCCGATCACCCGGCGCGCGATACCCAGGATACCTTCTACATTACCGATAAAGTGCTGCTGCGCACCCAGACCTCCCCGGTGCAGATCCGCACCATGGAGCAACGCAAGCCGCCCATTCGCATCATTGCCCCCGGCCGCGTGTACCGCAGCGATGCCGTAGATGCCACCCACTCCCCCATCTTCCATCAGATCGAGGGACTGGTGGTCGATGAAGGCATCACCATGAGCGACCTCAAAGGCTGCCTGGAAACGGTCATCAAGCGCCTGTATGGAGAAGATTCCGTCGTGCGCTTCCGTCCGCACCACTTCCCCTTCACCGAACCTTCCGCCGAAGTGGACGTTCAGTGCTTTGCCTGCCATGGCAAGGGTTGCCGCATCTGCAAGGGCGAAGGCTGGATTGAAATTCTGGGCTGCGGCATGGTGCACCCCAAGGTATTGGCCGGCTGCGGGCTGGATCCGGAAAAATACAGCGGTTTTGCGTTCGGCATCGGCCTGGAACGTATTGTTATGCGCCGCTTTGCTGTCGATGATATGCGTCTGTTCTATGAAAACGATACCCGTTTTCTGGAGCAGTTTTAAGGGAAAGGAGGGGTAACTGTTATGAATCTTTCGATGAGATGGCTGGATGAATTCGTCCATGTGGATACACCCATTCATGATTTTTGCGAAGCGCTTACCATGTCCGGCTCCAAGGTAGAGGGCTATGAGGTAGAGGGCGCCGAAATTGAAAACGTTGTGGTTGGCAAGGTGCTGACCATGGAACGTCACCCGAACAGCGACCATATGTGGATCTGCCAGGTGGATGTGGGCAAAGCGGAGCCGGTACAGATTGTCACCGGCGCCCAGAATGTCCATGTGGGCGATCTGGTACCCGCGGCCCTGCACAAATCTCACCTGCCCGGCGGTGTTACCATTACCAAGGGCAAACTGCGTGGCGAAGAATCCAACGGTATGCTCTGCTCTCTCAAGGAGCTGGGGCTCACCACCCACGATTTCCCCTATGCCATTGAGGACGGCATTTTCATCCTGCAGGAAGCCTGCGCCGTCGGCGAAGACATTCGCACCGCCATCGGCCTCAATGATACCGTTGTGGAGTTTGAAATCACCTCCAACCGTCCCGATTGCCTTTCCATCATTGGTCTGGCGCGGGAAACCGCTGCAACCTACCGCCTGCCGCTGCATCTGCACACCCCTGTGGTACAGGGAGCCGGCGGCGATGTAAACGACCTGCTGAAAGTCCGGGTGGAAAATACCGAGCTGTGCCAGCGCTATATGGCGGCCGTCGTCCGCAATATCAAGGTGGAGCCCTCCCCCCGTTGGCTGCGGGAGCGTCTGCGGGCCTGCGGTGTCCGCCCCATCAATAATATCGTGGATATTACCAACTATGTCATGCTGGAATATGGCCAGCCCATGCACGCCTTTGACCTCAAGTATGTCAAAGACGGTCAGATTGTGGTGCGCAATGCCACCGCGGGCGAAACCATTACCACACTGGATGGCACAGTGCGGGAACTTTCCCCCGAAATGCTGGTCATTGCCGATGCTGAAAAGCCCAGCGCCGTAGCGGGCGTTATGGGCGGCGAATACAGCGGCATCCACGATGATACCAATACCATCGTCTTTGAATCGGCCTGCTTCAAGGGCAGCAACGTGCGCCTGACTGCCAAAAAGCTGGGAATGCGCACCGAAGCTTCCGGCCGCTACGAGAAGGGCCTGGACCCCCTGAACTGCGAAGGCGCCCTGCTGCGCGCCTTGGAACTGGTGGAACTGCTGGGTGCCGGCGAAGTGGTTTCCGGCGTCATCGATATTGACCACGCCAACCACACCCTGCGCCGCGTTCCTTTCGATGCCGACTGGATGAACCGCTTCCTGGGCATTGAACTGACCCGCGAGGAAATGGTGGAATCGCTGCGTCCTCTGGAGATTGCCGTAGTGGGCGACGAGTGCATTGTCCCCAGCTACCGCGCCGACCTGGAGCAGAAGGCCGATATTGCCGAAGAAGTGGCCCGTATGTACGGCTACGATAAAATCCCCACCACCGCCCTGCGCGGTTCGGCCGAAGCCGTTGTCACCCCGGAGCAGGATTTTGAGCGCCGCATCAACAGCGCCATGATTGCCATGGGCTACGATGAAATCGTCACCTACTCCTTTATGAGCCCCAAGATGTACGATAAGATTTGCCTGCCGGCGGAAAGCCCTATGCGCAAATCCGTCGTCATCACCAATCCTCTCGGTGAAGATACCTCCATCATGCGCACCACCGGGCTGCCCAGTATGCTGGATACCCTGGCCCGCAACTATAATAACCGCAATCCGGAAGCCTGGCTCTACGAGATTTCCAGCGAATATCTCCCCCGCGAGGGCCAGGATCTGCCGGAAGAAAAGGCCGTCCTGATGATTGGCTGCTACGGCGGCGAAGCGGATTTCTTCACCCTGAAGGGAACGGTAGAAAGCCTGCTTTCCCGCCTTAACCTGCCCCGCGCCGATTACACCGCTGTTTCCACCCATCCCAGCTACCACCCCGGCCGTTATGCCGTTCTCACCGTTGGCGAAACGGAAATCGGTTCGGTGGGCGAAGTGCACCCCAAGGTGCTCGAAAACTTCGGCATTGGCTGCCGCGCCTGGGTGGCCCGTCTGGATATTGCCCGGCTCTTTGCCGCCCGACTGCCGGAAGCTACCTATCACGCCCTGCCCCGCTTCCCTGCTTCCACCCGCGATCTGGCCGTCATCTGTGATGACTCCCTGCCGGTGGCCGTCATCGAAAAGACCATCTCCGGCGCTGTGGGCAATATTCTGGAACAGATTAAACTGTTCGATGTATATCGCGGCGCTCCTGTGCCTGCCGGCAAAAAGAGCGTTGCCTATTCCCTGGTGCTGCGGGCTGCCGATCGCACCCTTACCGTAGAAGAATGCGATAAGGCCATCGAAAAGGCGCTGAAGGCCCTTTCTCAGTACGGCATTACCCTGCGTGCCTAAAAGAAAAGCAAGGAGAAAACCGCTTCTTTGCGTTTTTTCTCCTTGTATTCCCTGGCACTTTACGCTACAATAGATTTAGTGCTTTTATCAGCGCCGGATAAAAGCCTGCACAGAAGGGAGAGTGACAATATGGCCAATACCGAACCGACCATCTCCTTTTCCATTAAGGAAGACCGGGAAAAGGAACTGAAAAAGACGCTGACCACTGTATACGAAGCGCTGCTGGAAAAGGGCTACAATCCCATTAATCAGCTGGTTGGTTATATTCTCAGCGAAGATCCCACCTATATCACCACCCACAATAATGCCCGCGGGCTCATTCGTCATATTGACCGCGATGAGCTGCTGCAGGTTCTGCTGCGCAACTATTTGGAGCGTTAAGCGCTGCGCTTCTTCCCCCTATCCCACCCAAAAGGAGGCCCAGCCCTATGGAAAATATGCTGGAATATAAGGGCAAACCGCTGGTCCGCAGCGGCAACACCCTTTACTATGGCAATCCGGCCGAAAGCTGCGTTGCCATGCTCAAAATCCTGACCACCAAGGATGATGAGGAAAAAACGGCGGACCGCGTTCTGGTGCAGATTCTTTCCACCGATGAAACCCTGCCCCCCAAGGACCGCATGATTAAAAAGACCGAAAAGAACGGCCTGTATGAGGCGCTCAATATTGCCTCTATCTGGCTGGAGCGTTCCCTCAATCCTTCGGCCTGAACAATGCATCAAAAAGCCCCCTGAAGCCAAATTTTCGGCTCTCAGGGGGTTCTTTTTATGGATTTTCCTTTTTGGCTTCCGGCGGGTGGGCAATCAGGTACTTGATGGGAATGCCCTGGCTGGAAAACATCTCTTCATGCTCCGTCCGGGGGCTTTCTGCCGGGGCGCCCTCCCGGTGCAGGTCCTGAGTGCAGTAATCCAGCACCCAGCCGGCCTCTTCCAGATAGCTCAGCGAAGCCAGAAAAAGGTCATCATCATCGGTTTTAAAGTAAAGCCGGGCGCCGGGCGCCATCAGCTTTTGGTAGCGTTCCAGCTGCCGGGGATGGGTCAGGCGGTGCTTGTGCTGCCGGCACTTGGGGCAGGGCGGGCAAAAATTGATATACACCTCCTGGAACTGGTCGTTTTCATCCATGATGAGGAAGATCCGTTCAATATCCACCGCCGTCATCAGCAGGTTATCCATCGGCCGGCCCGCCGCCGCATAGGCTTCCTCCGCCTTGCGCTTGGCCAGTACCAGCATTTCGCTTTTTACATCCAGCGCAATGTAGTTTTTCTCCGGGTGGGCCGGGGCCATCTGTGCCAGAAAGCCGCCCTTACCGCAGCCCAGTTCCAGCACCATCGGCTGCCGCCGGGCAAAGTGCTCTGCCCAGTGGCCGCGCAGCTTTTCCGGCTCATCAATATAGTATTCCCAGGCGGCCAGTTCCGGCCGGGCCTCCGGGTTGTATCGAATACGCATTGCTTTTCTCCCGCTTTTGGTTAGGTCAAATTCTTGGCATTCAGCGAAGCAAAGCCTTCGCCCAGCACTTCATTTACATTGGTCGTAATCAGGAAAGCCTGTGGATCATGCTGACGAATCAGCTCCCGCAGCCGGGGGTACTCATTGTTGCGCACCGCGCACAGCACCACCTTGCGCTCCGCGCCGCTATAGGCACCGGTTGCATTCAGCAGGGTGGCGCCGCGGCCCATCTGGGCTATAATATCCTGCGCAATCTCGGTATACCGGTCGCTGACAACCAGCACCATACGGCCGGTGTTCTGGCCGCCCATAATCGTATCGATTACACTGCCGGCCACAAAGATGGAAATAAGCGCGTACAGGCCGGTCTCGATGTTTTTGAAAACGATCATCGAAGCCGTTACAATCACTGCATCCACCGCAATCATCATCTTACCGATGGGCATAAACGGCCAGCGACGCTGTAGCAAACGGCTGACAATATCGGTTCCGCCGGTGGTGGAACCCCGCAGGAAAACCAGTACCACCGCAATGCCGATGCACACACCGCCAAACAGTGCCGCTAAAATCTTATCTCCGGCATAGGCCGGCAGATAGGGGGCCACTACATCCACCAACACCGACCACACCAGAATGGTCTTTAGGCTGTGCAGCGTAAAATCGTGCCCCAAAAAGCGCCACGCCAACAGCAGCAGAGGAATATTGACGCAAAAGATGGTGATACCCATTGGAAAATCGAACAGGTAATTGAGAATGACCGCAACACCGGACATTCCCCCGGGGGCAATATCATTGGGATTTGCGAAGCTGTTCAGCCCCACCGCATAGATGAGACCGCCGATGATATCCATCAGAAGATCCATGGGCAGCCGTTTTAACCATTCCCGGTTTTTCATTGCACCGTCCTCCGTTTCAGTCTGTTTTTCATCTGCTTTCAGTCTGCTTTTCTGCTGTTTACGATGGCCGCAAAGAGTTCTTGCAGCCGCTCCTGCTCGCCATTCAGGTACAGGTAGCCAAAAAGTGCTTCCACCCCGGTGGCTTTGGCATAGTGCCCGGGGTCGGCATTTTTGGGCGGGTGGGCGCCGCCGTTGCGGCCCCGGCGGTAAATCGCCTGTTCCCGCTCGGTCAGCAGGGCCGCAATGCTATCGTAGGCGGCGGCCTGCGCTGTCGCATTTACATACTCCACCGCCATACGGTGCAGTTCCCCTACCGGGCGGCTGCCCTCCCGGGCCAGTTTTTCCCGCACCAGCAGGCCATATACCCCATCTCCCACAAAGGCCAGATCCAAGGCATTCAGCATTTTCGGGTCAAAGTTTTCATTCATGGCCATCACTTCACGTACTCAAATTCAAAATCCAGAATGCTGACGGTATCGCCTTCCTGCACACCCATTTCCTCCAGCTTTTTGATGATCCCGCTCTGGATCAATACCCGCTGGAAGTATTGCAGCGATTCGTAGTCCTCCATATTGACACCGATCAGGGCATTGGCCAGCCAATCGGCCTTTACCACATACACCCCATCCACCACCTCTATGGTGAACTGGTTGCGGCGGGTGGCTTTCAGGCGTTCTTCTTCGGTAATGGGTTCCGGCTCATACCGCACAATGGGCGGCAGCTTGGCCAATTCCGCTGCAATGGCCTGCACCAGTTCTTCGGTACCCTGGCGGGTGGCCGCACTGATGGGGAAAAACCGATAGCCCTCCCCCTCCACATAGTCGCGGAAGGTTTTGATCTGCTCCTCGGTTGCCATATCACACTTGTTGCCGGCCACCAGCATGGGGCGCTCCGCCAGTTCCGGATTAAAGCGCCGCAGTTCGGTATTGATGGTCTTAAAGTCCTCAATGGGATCGCGACCCTCAATGCCGGAAACATCGACCACGTGCACAATCAGCCGGCAGCGGTCCACGTGCCGCAGGAACTCATGGCCCAGCCCCAGCCCCTCGCTGGCACCCTCAATCAGGCCGGGAATATCCGCCATCACAAAGCTGGTATCGCCATCCACCCGCACCACGCCCAGTACCGGGGTCAGGGTGGTAAAGTGGTAATTGGCAATTTCGGGCTTGGCGGCGCTCACCACCGAGATCAGGGTGGATTTGCCCACGTTGGGGAAGCCGCACAGGCCCACATCGGCCAAAAGTTTCAGTTCCAGTTCCACATCATAGCGTTCGCCGGGGTAGCCGGGCCGCGCAAAACGCGGGATCTGCCGGGTCGCTGTGGCAAAGTGCTGGTTGCCCCAGCCGCCCTTGCCGCCGCGGGCCACCACCACCGGCTCATCTCCGGAAAGATCCGCCAGAACACGTCCGGTTTCTGCCTCCCGCACCACGGTGCCTTTGGGCACCTTGATGACCAAACTCTCGCCGGTTTTGCCGCTGCAGCGCGCGCCGCTGCCGTTCTGGCCGTTTTCGGCAGCGTATTTTTTCTTATACCGGAACCCAATCAGGCTGCTCATGTTGGTATCCGCCTGGAAGATCACGTCTCCCCCGCGTCCGCCGTCGCCGCCATCGGGGCCGCCCGCCGCCACAAATTTTTCCCGGTGGAAGGAAACCGCGCCGTTGCCGCCGTCCCCTGCCTTGATGGAAATTTTCGCTTTATCTACAAACATCTTGTTCCTCGCTTTTTATCTTAAAAAACTGCCTTATGGGAAGTCTCCCCCGCAGGACGGCAGTTATCCATGACAAGAACAAATCCCGGGGTTTGCACTCCGGGACTTTGTCTTTGGCCAAATTATTCAGCAGGGTAAACGGAAACTTTCTTGCGCTCTTTACCCATGCGCTCAAACTTGACGCGACCGTCAACCAGAGCAAACAGAGTATCGTCGCTGCCGATCCCTACATTCTCACCGGGGTGAATGTGAGTGCCTCTCTGGCGAACCAGGATGTTGCCAGCCAGGACAGCCTGACCGTCAGCACGCTTTACGCCCAGACGCTTGGACTCAGAATCACGGCCGTTCTTGGTAGAACC
>DMMB01000046.1:8828-9145 GCA_003453215.1 Oscillospiraceae bacterium
GAACCCATACCTTTTTTATGAGCCATAAATTACACCTCACCTTTCTCCTCAGTTTTTTTCGCTGCGGTCTTCTTGGTGGCGGGCTTCTTTTCGCCCTCCGCCTTGGGAGCAGCCTTCTTGGCAGTGGTCTTCTTTTCGCCTTCCGCCTTGGGAGCAGCTGCTTTCTTAGCAGCGGGCTTCTTGGCTGCGGGCGTTTCTTCGCCAGCAGCACCTACGGCAGTAATCTCTACCTTGGTGTAGGGCTGACGGTGACCCATCTTGCGCTTGCTGTCCTTCTTGGGACGATAGGTCATAACGGTGATCTTCTTGGCCTTGCC
>DMMB01000046.1:9367-9866 GCA_003453215.1 Oscillospiraceae bacterium
ACGGTGATCTTCTTGGCCTTGCCATTCTTCAGCACCTTGCCGCTTACGGTCATGCCCTCTACATAGGGGGTGCCAAAGGTCATGGTGTCATCACCAACTGCAAGAACCTTCTCAAAGGTCACGGTCTCGTCGACTTCGGCGTTCAGCTTTTCGATGAACAGCACGTCGCCGACCTTTGCGGTGTACTGTTTGCCACCGGTTTCAAAGATTGCGTACATATTGTGTAGCCTCTTTCTGTAATCTCGCTGCGAAAAACAGGCGGTACCTCTTTTGGGGCACACTTAAAAAAGCCCGCCGCATGCGGCACTTGATATTTTAGCATATCCTACACAGCTTGTCAAACCATTTTGTGCAGTTTTTCCGCTGTTTCAGCGGGTTTTAGGCCGTTTGGCACAGTGCGCTCCTCGGCAAATATCGCACCCTCTTTCTCTCCCGGCGTGCAAAAATATTTCCCGATATTTTTGTCCCCATTGCGGCGGCCGGCCTTTTATCAAAGGCC
>DMMB01000046.1:10100-34673 GCA_003453215.1 Oscillospiraceae bacterium
CGGCCGCCAAAACTTTTTCGCTGGTCTGTTTTCGGTCTCCGCCCCACCAAAAAAGCCCCTTTCCGGGGGCTTTTTGTAAACTTTCCGTAAAAATATGTGTGATATGTACCTCTTCCCTGCAAAAAAAGGGGCGTTTTTCCGGTATTAGTGGGGGGAGTTTTTATTCCCTGGCCAAAAAGGCCAGTTGAACCATCTGCCCGGTCGACTCTTCGCCCTGCCATAGTACCGTTCCCTCTTGTACCGTCAATCGCACCGGCTTGGCTTCCCCGGTCAGATCAATTCCCCGGTACCGGCCATTGGCCGGGCTTGCCATCTCCGGCGGCAGGCGCAGCAGATTTTGTCCCTCCCGGCATTCGCTCTTTCCAGTCACGGTATAGGGGGTTCCCAGCAGTTCGGCCGCCAATTCGGCATTTCCTTCCGCCAGGCAGCGCCTAATCCGGCTGGAACTCACCGTTTCCCCTTTCCAGGTCACCGGCTCCAGTGCTGTCACCGTTATTCCATACGGCTCTGCCAGCTCCCGCAGCAGGGCCACATTTCCGGCGCCTTTTTTGCCAAAGCGATAATCTTTGCCGCACACTACCCCGCAGCAGTTCAGGCAGTTTTTCAGTATTTCCCGCACAAAGTCCTCTGGAGAGAAGTTGTAAAAGCTCTCAAACGGCGGGCAGAGTACCAGGCCTACGCCCAGTTCTTTCATCACCCGGTAACGCTCTTCGGCACTTTGCAGCAGCTTTACATCGCTTTTACTCACCGTCCGGTCGGTATGGTGCGGCGGCTCAAAGGTAAAAACAGCACATTCGGCTCCCCGCGCGTACGCCTGTGTGCGCGCCTCGGCTATTACGGCGCGGTGCCCGCGATGAACTCCATCAAAAAAGCCCAGAGCTGCCACAGTGGGCTGCTCGCTGCGGCGGGAAAGGTCATGGAAGATCAGCAATTTGCATTCTCCTTTGTGTAAAACAGCTTGATGATCTGCAATTCGGCAATGCTGCGTTCGATGTGTGCCAAAGCCAAAAAGCGATTTTCGCCGTAAACTCTTACGGTATCGCCTTCGGCGGGAATTTTGATGCGGTTGGTATCCAGCCGGATGCCATCAAGGAACATTTTGGTTTGCTTGGGGGAAAGAAAAATGCTCTTATACTGCCGGAAAGCCGCATCTACCGGCATCAGCAGCTCTTCAAACCGCCCCGCCTCACTGGCGGCTTTCAGTTCCTTCAGGGTATGGCAATCCGCCGCTGTAAAGCCCAGGGTTTCGGTTCTTCGCAGAGCCGTCAGCATACCGCCGCAGCCCAGTGCCTCGCCAATATCGTGGCAAAGGGTGCGGATATAGGTTCCCTTGCTGCAGGCCACATCGATGACACAGGTCCGATTTTCCACATCGAATTCCAGCAGGTCCAGCCGATGGATGGTCACCTGCCGGGTGGGGCGCTCCACCTCCTTGCCGGCCCGGGCCAGCTTGTACAGCCGCTGGCCGTCCACCCAAACCGCAGAGTACATCGGCGGCAGCTGGTCAATGGTGCCCCGCAGGGGTACCAGGGCCGCTTCCAGGGCTTCTCTGGTCACTGCTTTCTCGCTGGTGGAAAGGATATTGCCGGTGCAATCCTGGGTATCGGTCGTCACGCCAAAGCAGATGGTGGCGGTGTAGCGTTTCTCCTGTACCGGCATCAGTTCCATGGCCTTGGCGCTGCGGCCAAAAAACAGCGGCAGCACACCGGTGGCCATCGGATCGAGGGTACCGCCATGGCCTATTTTGTGGCAATCGGCAATGCCGCGCATTTTGGCCACCACATCAAAGGAGGTCCAATCCTGTGGCTTATCCACGCAAAGAATGCCCTCCAACTGGCGGGAATGGTGTGTTTTTTTCATGCTTACTCCTTCGGCAGGTGTTTTATGGCTTCGGCCACCAGCAGGCGGGTGGCTTCCTCCACCGTTCCCTTTATGGTGATCCCGGCAGCCTGGCGGTGTCCGCCGCCGCCAAAAATCTCTGCAATTTCATCGGCATTGACCAGTTCTTTGCTGCGCAGGGAAATATGGCATTCGCCCTCGTGCTCCTTGATGGTAATACCCAGCAGAACCCCTTCTATCTTCCGGGGAATGCCGGCCACATCTTCCAGTTCTTCCCCGGTTACACCGGTTTCGGCCCGCATGGCCAGCGTCACCGGCATCACGGCAATGCGGTCATTGGCATAGAACTGCAGCGAGGACATCATCTTAGCTTCGGCCAGTATTTTGGCCTTGGTCTCGCTTTCAAAAATACGGGTATTGATGGCAGCGGTATCCACACCGCTTTCCATAATTTCCGCCGCCAGCCGCAGACAGTTGGCCGTTGTGCTGGCAAAGCGGAACCCGCCGGTATCGGTTGCCATTGCGGTATAAATACATTCCGCTATTTTGCCGGAAAGGGGCAGCCCAATGGCCTTGATGATGGCGGCCACCGGTTCGGCGCAGGCTCCGGCTTCGCCCCACAGGCAGGTCAGGGCAGCATAATCGCTGTTGCTGGGGTGATGGTCAATGCAAAGGTCCACCATGGAGCCATACTTTTCCTCCAGGCCGCCCAGCATCCCGGCCGTAGCAACATCTACCGCCACCACATATTCCACCGGCCAATCCAACACCCGGCTGGGGCTGTAATCGCCATACAGGTAGTCATACTGTTTGGGCAGCGGATCGGCACACAGCACCCGCACCTCTTTGCCCAGGTCCTTTAGGGCATAATACAGGGCAAAGGCGCTGCCTGCGGTATCGCCATCGGGGCGGCGGTGGCACAGCAGGGTAATATTATCTTTCTGCATCAGAATATCGGCGGCGCGGCGGACAGAAAGGTTCTCCTTCATTCTTCGGTCTCCCCTTTCGCTTCCTCCTCCGGCACAATTTCCCGCAGCAGGTGGCTGATGTGAACGCCGTATTCGATGGAATCATCGGCGATAAACTGAAATTCCGGGGTGTGGCGCATGGCCAGGCGGCTGCCCACCTCCCGGCGGATATAACCGGACGCACTTTTGAGCCCCTTCACCGATTCTTTCGCGGCTTCGATGCCGGAAAGGGAGCTGACATAGACCTTGCAGCTGGAACCGTCTCTTGAAAGTTCGGTGCGGACGATGGACAGCATGGGGTCGATGCGGGGATCCTTGAGAGAGCGGAAAATAGCGGTCAGCTCCCGGTGGATGTCCTCGCCATGACGGGCGTTTTTATAATTCGGCATGGTGCCCCTCCTTTGTTTTCTCTTCAAATGGCAAGGGGCAGCCGGATAGGATCCGGCCGCCTTCTTTACCAGAACTAAATTCCTTTGAGCGATGGGGAAAATACGGTTTTTACCGGAATAATGCCCACAAAGCACTTATTCCGGCAAAAACTTCGCAGAACTTTTGGGCGAGTGATAATCAGATGATGACAAGGAAGAAAGCCGCCGGAAGGCTTTATGCCTTTCAAGGCTTGATGACGCAGTCAGCGCTGATGGACACCGGCCAAAAGCGTGTGGGCTCCATCGATCGAAGGAATCTTTACTGCTTGACTTCGCGAATTTCGTAGGCTTCGAAGATATCGCCGTTCTTCAGGTCGCTGAACTTCTCCAGCGTAATGCCGCATTCGTAGCCCTGGGCCACTTCCTTTACATCGTCTTTGAAGCGGCGCAGCGAGGCCATCTTATCATCGGCAATGATGATACCATCCCGGACCACACGGACATTGGCGGAACGAACCATCTTGCCATCCAGTACATAGCAGCCGGCCACAGCGCCCACGCCGCTGATCTTATAGACATTGCGGATCTCGGCGCGGCCCAGATCGACCTCTTCGGTCTTGGGCTTGAGCATACCCTTCATAGCGGCCTCAATCTCCTCGATGGCATCATAGATGATGCGGTAGAGGCGGATCTCGACGCCATCGCGCTCGGCATTGGCCTTGGCAGTCGGATCGGGACGGACATTGAAGCCGACAATGATCGCATGGGAGGCATTGGCCAGCATGACATCGCTTTCGCTGACGGCACCAACAGCACCATGAATAACGCGAACCCGAACTTCGTTATTGGAAAGCTTTTCGAGGGACTGGCGGACGGCTTCCACCGAGCCCTGAACATCGCCCTTGACGATAATGGGCAGTTCCAGCACTTCGCCTTCGCTGATGTGTTCGAAGAGGTTATCCAGAGTAACCTTCTGGTAGCGCTTGAATTCTTCCTCTTTCTGCTCCATGCGGCGCTTTTCTACCAGCTCACGGGCCAGTTTTTCATCTTCTACAGCATTGAAGATATCGCCTGCAGCAGGAACTTCGGCCAGACCGGTGATCTCCACCGGGCAGGAAGGCCCGGCTTCCTCCACCTTTTGGCCCTTATCATTGGTCATAACACGTACACGGCCCACAGCGGTACCGGCAATGATGGCTTCGCCGGAATGCAGGGTACCGGTCTGGATCAGAACGGTAGCCACAGGGCCGCGGCCGGTATCCAGCTTGGCTTCGATGACGGTACCCTTGGCCATGCGGTTGGGGTTGGCGGTCAGCTCCATGGTATCGGCCACCAGCAGGATCATCTCCAAGAGGTTATCCAGCCCGGCGCCGGTTTTGGCGGAAACGGGAACGCAGATGGTATCGCCGCCCCACTCTTCCGGTACCAGTTCGTACTCGGTAAGCTGCTGTTTGATGCGTTCGGGATT
This sequence comes from Oscillospiraceae bacterium, assembly GCA_003453215.1. Lineage (GTDB taxonomy): Bacteria > Bacillota > Clostridia > Oscillospirales > Ruminococcaceae > Angelakisella. The sequence continues at coordinate 14,744 of DMMB01000046.1, forward strand.
GGCTTCGGGTTTATCCATCTTATTGATGGCCACGATGATGGAAACGCCGGCTTCTTTGGCGTGGTTGATGGCTTCTACCGTCTGGGGCATGATGCCGTCATCGGCAGCAACCACCAGTACGGCAATATCGGTGACCTGGGCGCCGCGGGCTCGCATGGAGGTGAAAGCGGCGTGGCCGGGGGTATCCAGGAAGGTGATGGGACGGCCATCTACCTGTACCTGGTAAGCACCGATGTGTTGGGTAATGCCGCCGGCTTCGCCGGAGACAACGCTGGTTTTCCGGATGGCATCGAGGATGGAAGTCTTGCCGTGATCGACGTGACCCATAACCACCACGATGGGGGGACGGGGCTCCTGGGCCTCTTCCTTATCCTCTACCTCAAACAGGCGGTCTTCGATGGTGACAACGACCTGCTTGGTGACCTTGGCGCCGATTTCCATGGCGACCAGAGAAGCGGTATCAAAATCAATGACATCGCTGATGGAGGCCATAACGCCCAAACCCATCAGCTTCTTGACGATTTCGCTGGCCTGTACCTTGAGGGTGAGAGCCAGTTCGCCGACGGTCATTTCCTCGGGCAGAGCCACTTCCAAACGCTGGCGGCGCTGACGCTCCAGCTCCAGGCGGCGCATCTTTTCTTCCTCACGCTCCTTGCGGCTGAGGACCGGCTTACCGCGGCGGGCGGATTTTTGGTTGAGCTTCTGCTTTTTGGCGAAGTTATCCTTCATGTTGCTGGCCGGGGCAATCTGCTCGTACCGCTCATTGTACTTATCGAGATTTACCTCACTGGTGCGCATATCCACTGTGGTGCGGGTAACGGTATTGGCGGTAAAGGTATTTTCACCCTTGGGGCCCTTCTGCTTGGGGGCCTGCTGGCGAATCTCGATGGGTTTGCGGGGGGCGGCCGGCTGCTGAGGCGCCGCGGGTTTTTCGGCCGGCTTGGGAGCGGGGGCGGCCGGCTTCTGGTTCAGATTGGGCCGCAGGCCGTTGCCCTGCTGGGGACGGTTGTTCTCGCGGTTATTCTCAAAACGGCGGTCGCCCTGGGGACGATTGCCGTTATTTTCGAAGCGGCGATCGCCCGGACGGTTGTTATCAAACCGGCGTTCTCCCTGGGGACGATTGTTGTTATTTTCAAAGCGACGCTCCCCCTGCGGGCGGTTATTGCCCTGCTGGGGACGGTTTTGATTATTGTTGTAGCCGTTGTTGCTGCCGGCGGCAGGCTGCTGGGGACGAGGAGCCGGAGCCGCGGGTTTTTCGGCCGGTTTGGGGGCCGGAGCCGGCGCAGGAGCTGCCTTTTCGGCAGGCTTTTCCTCCGGTTTATTCTTGGCTTCACCCATCTTGAAGTATTCCCCAAAATCTTTGACAGCGTGCTGCTTGGTGTAGTGCTCCATAACAAAATTCAGCTCTTCGCCGGAAAGCACCGTCTGGGATTTCCGGGCTTCGCCGCCGAAGCGTTCCTGAAGCAGCGTCATCAGGTCCTTGCCATTCAGGTTCAGGTCGCGGGCGACCTCGTGCAGTTTCACTTTTTCGATCATCTATCCAAATCCTCCTCATCATCACTCAAGTATGCCCGGATACCACCGGCAAAGTTTTCATCGCAGACGGCAAGGATCCCGGAATTTTTTCCGGTTACGGTGCTAAACGTCTGCATCGTACAGGGAAGGGAGCGTACCGGAAGCTGTTCCGGAAGCCCCTGCCGGAGCCGCGCCGCACTGCGGGGGGAAAGATCTTCCGCCAGCAGCACCAGAAATGCTTCGCCCTTTTGGGCTTTTTCCAGCGTGGCTTCCATACCGGTGGTCAACCGGCCGGCCCGGCGGCACAGGGATAATAGCCCCAGCGCCTTTCTTTGGGTCGCTTCATTCATGGGCGGCATTCAGCTCCTCTTCCAGTTTTGCCATCACCTCATCGGGTACGGGGCATTGGAAAGCGCGTTCCAGCCTTTTTGCCTTCTGCGCCTTGCGGAGGCACTCGACATTGCGGCAAAGATAAGCGCCGCGCCCGGCCATTCGCCCGGTGAGATCCATGTGAATCTCGCCCTGCGGAGTATGGACGATGCGTACCAACTCTTTTTTGGGGAAATGTTCGCCGCAGCCGGCGCACATTCTTACAGGGATCTTTTTTTGCTGCACAGGGGTGCCTCCTTTCTATGGTTACAAGCGGTTATTCCTGCTCTGCCGCAGGGGCCGGCTCCTCTTCGCCGTAGAAACCGCTTTCGGGACGGATATCGATCTTCCAGCCGGTCAGGCGGGCCGCCAGGCGGGCATTCTGGCCCTTATTACCGATGGCCAGCGACAGCTGATGATCCGGAACGGTGACGCGGCAGCTGTGGGCATCGGCATCCAAAATTTCGACGCCCAGTACCGTGGCGGGAGAAAGTGCCGCGGAGATGTATGCGGCGGGATCTTCGCTGTAATTGACAATATCGATCTTTTCGCCGCCCAGTTCCTCCACAATGGTATTGACGCGGGCGCCCTTGGGACCAATGCAGGCACCGATGGCATCCACATTTTCATCGCGGGTGGAAACCGCCAGTTTGCTGCGGGAACCGGCCTCGCGGGAGATGGAACGGATTTCGACCGTACCATCGTAAATCTCGGGGACGTTCATCTCAAAGAGACGCTTGACCAGACCGGGATGGGTGCGGGAAATCATAAGGCGGGGGCCTTTTTCGGTATTCTGCACATCCACTACATAAACCTTGATGCGCTGCCCCTCGGTAAAGGTTTCATCCGGGATCTGCTCGGTTTTGGGCAGCACCGCTTCGCTGTTGCCAATTTCCAGGGTGACATTGCCGCGAACCGGATCGACCCGCAGCACCTTGGCCGAAACAATATCGTGCTGGCGGCTTTCGTATTCCTTGAGCAGCAGACCCTTTTCCGCTTCCCGAATGCCCTGGTGAATGGAGGATTTGGCTGCCTGTGCGGCAATGCGGCCGAACTTTTTGGGATCGAGGGCAACCTCCAGCACCTGGCCGGCGGTGATACCGCTTTGATATTTAGCGGCATCGGCCACGCTGATCTGGGTGGTGGGGTTCTCTACCTCCTCCACGACATCTTTGCGCAGCGCCACATAAAAGCGGCCGGTTTCGGGATTGATCTCCACCACGCTGTTTTCGCTGTTGAAGGGATCCTTTTTGATGGCCTGGGCAATGGCGGTCTGGATCTTTTCGATCATGTAATCCACCGGAATGCCTTTTTCTTTTTCCAGCATCTTCAGGGCATCAAAGAGATTGAATTCTTCCTGCGGTTTCTTCTTTGCTCTTGCAGCACTCATTTGCTTGTTCCTCCACTAAAATCATTATACAAACGGATAAACGCGGTTTCGCCGCGCTCCACATTCATTTCGGTTTCTTCATCCAGCAACAGGGTCAGCACGCCATCGGCATAGGCGGTAAGGGTGCCGACAAAATCCCGAACCCCTTCCACCGGGCGGATGAGCCGTACCAGAAGCTGCTCGCCCATCAGGGCTTCGAAGTGCCAATCCCGGGTCAGGGCGCGTTCAATGCCGGGAGAGGAAACTTCCAGCGTGTAGCTGCCCTCGATGGGATCCGCTTCATCCAGTACATCGCTGATGGCGCGGGAAAAGGCTTCGCATTCATTGATATTGACGCCATCTTTTTTATCGATATAATACCGCAGGTACCAGCCGCTGCCCTCTTTTTCGTAAACGACATCCCAGAGCTGCAGGCCCATCTCTTCCAGAATGGGCTGCGCCAGTTCTTCCGCTACGGCAGCTGTGTTCTTTTTGGCCATTCGGTTGCCTCCTAACATAAAGGAAAGAGCGGGTCGCCCCACTCTTTCTTTCTACTACCATATTCTAAATAAAACTATATCACAAAGAATGGGGCTTTGCAAGCACTATTTTGCACAAAAACGGCGGTTTCATCGCAAAATACGGCTTTTCTTTTCCCCAAAAATCAGCCGGTATATTCTTCGCAGCGATAGCGGGGTTTGCCCTGGCTCTTTTTCCCGTATTCAATGGCGTGCTGCGGACAGCCGCAGATGCAGGCCATACAGTGGGTGCAGTTCTTTTCCCAGTGGGGTTTGCCCTCCTGCATCACAATACAGTTGGTAAAGCACATTTTGGCACAGCGGCCGCAACCATTGCAGGCCGCAGTGGTGTAGAAAGGGCTGCTTTTGATGCAGAAACGGTAGAAAAACCAATTTACCGGGCCGCTTTTCAGCCGATCGGACAGGGAAAGGCGGCGCGCCGGGAACGGTTTTTCCCCGGCAATGAGCGCTGTGGCTTCCAGAAGCGGTTCCCGGGCGGCATCAATGATCTTCTGCGCTTCTTCCTCCCCGGGCACCGGGAACATGGCGACGTAATTTTCCGGCATGATGAGCGGCAGCACCCCGCAGTACTCCAGACCGATTTCGCCGCAGAGCTTTTGCAGCCGGGGGCCGGCTGCGCCGATATCACCGCCGCAGGTAAGGATAAAATAGGCTTTTTTGCTGCCATCAAAGCCGGTGCGCCGCAGCAGATCGGCAAAAATGTGGGGAATCTGCCAACCGTAGGTGGGGCAGACAAAAATCCACGGTTTTTCGGAATGGAGCGAGGGCGTCAGGCCGCTTTTGAGATAGGGTGCGGCGTCTTCGGCGGTATCCTGCAGGTGATCGGCCAAAAGCCGCGCCGCCCAACGGCTGTTGCCGGTGCCGGTGAGATAGAAGATCATGGGAAGGAGCCTTCTTTCTTTGAATTATTCGACCCAGTTGGCCAAAAGATTATCATAAACTTCGTTTTGGTGCTTAAATTCCTCATAGAGCGCATGGGCGCGGCCCAGACGGTTTTCGAACAGGGCCCGGTAATACCGGCGGGTCACCACATAGGTGCTGAGCGAAATGCGCTTGTAATAGTAGCCGGCGGTATCCATCATATCGGCATACTCAAACATCAGGTCCCACAGGGCATTGATGGCTTCGGTTTGCGGTTTTTCCACCTGCTGTACTGCCTCCAGCTGCCCCACGATTTCATCCAGCAGGCCGCTATCCATAATGCCGGCCGCAGCAAAGCTGTCATCGTTTTCCATGGCCTCGCAGTAGGCGGCATAGTCGCGCTCAAAGCGGCGGCAGCTTTCCCCTGCCACCTCTTCGTAGCTTTCTTTAAAAGCGCGGTAATCGGCCAGCACCTCATCCAAAACGCCAAAATAGCGATAAGCACCCAAAACCGCCAACATCTCATCGGAAAGGGTGGTAGGTGAAGACTGCAATTTTTTAAGCAGCAGCGGCGATGCGGAAACTCCGTTTTGCAGCAAAACTCTGGCGGTGGCGGCATCGTCCTTCAGTACCGCCAAATCCAGCAGGTTGCCGGTCTGCGCCGATTCGATATTGTACTGCAGCGCCGCCGTAAGGCTTTCGGCTTCAGAAAGTTCGGCTTCCCCTTCTGCCAGCGGGAAATACCCCAGGTAAAGGGCCAGGCGCTCGGCATCTTCGGCCGCGGTGTAGTAATAGGCAATCGAGGGGGCCCGGCAGCCGGTATCCTGATACTGCTCTTCCCGGCTGCCCAGCAGCAATTCCCAATCTAAGGCTTCCCGTTCGGTCTGTGTTTCGGGGTCTTGCCAGTAAATATTATGGTTTTCTCCGGTGGCACCGGCTTTCACCACCAAATCCACCGTTTCGGCATTGCCGCTCTGCAGGGCGGCAAACAGCAATCCATCGCCGTTTTGATCGGTGACGGAAACATTTTCCGCATTCAGCAGAAGCTTGAGGGTATCATTTTCGCCATGGCGGGCCGCCCACAGCAGCTGTTCCGACTGGGCCCGCAGCACCGACTGCGGTTCCAACCAGCCCTGACTGAGCAAAGTGATGATGCGCAGGGTTGGTTCGCCCTGCTGCATGGCGCGCAGCTGCAGGCACAGCGCATGGCGCTCCCCATCGGAAAGCAGCGTGCGCAGCTCGCTCTCGCCGGCCACCGCCGTTACGGTTTCCCCTGTCAGGGGATCGGTGAGCTGAACCGGGTAGCGAAGCAGATCGGTCTCTTCCTCCGAAAGGTAATTCTCCGGCAATTCGCCGCCCAGCTGGGCCCAAACCCGGACGGTAAACAGATCGGTGCAAAGGCTCCAATCCTCCACCGGCAGCACATTTAAGCCGAAGGAAGCGCGCAGATCCAAAAGCGGCCGATTCTGCTCATCGACGCAGTAGCAAAGGGTGGCGGCAGTGCCATTTACAGTGGCCGGCTGCAGCAACCAGTTTTGCGTGCCGATGGTCAGCGAGGCTGCTTCCCCGGCGGAAACAACTGAGCCGGAAAGCCCCAGCTGCTCCCACAGCCCGGCATCATCGGGATCGGCCAGCCATTGGCTGCGATCCTCCGGAGCAGCCGCAAAGACCGCCGACATATTGTATTGTTTCTGTGTGCCGCAGGCGGTTAAAAGCACCAGCATAACAGCCAGCAGCAGTGCGGTAAATCGTCTCAGCATATTGATCTCCATTCCAGCAAGATGCAGATATTTTACCATATCCATGAGAAAAAGGCAAATACAGGGGATAAACGGCCGGTGAATGAACTGTGAACAATATGCAAAACGGCGGCCCATCTCCCGGAGGAGACAGGCCGCACAGACTATGGGGAAGATTTAATTTTTGGGAACGATGAGTGCCCGCATGGCATTGAGAATGGCGAGCACCAGTACGCCAACATCGGCAAAAACGGCAATCCACATATTGGCATCACCCATGGCGCCCAAGACCAGTACGATGGCCTTAACCGCCAGAGCAAAGATAACATTCTGCCAAACAATGCGCATGGTGCGGCGGGAAAGTTTGACCGCCAGCGCCAGCTTGCTGGGAGCATCGTCCATCAGGACAATATCGGCCGCTTCAATGGCGGCATCGCTGCCCAGAGCACCCATGGCAACGCCTACATCGGCGCGGGCCAGAACAGGGGCATCATTGATGCCATCGCCGACAAATACCAGCGGCGAGCCGGTTTTCAGCAGTTCTTCCACCGCCGTTACCTTATCGGCCGGCAGCAGTTCGGCGCGGTATTCATCCAGGCCCAGTTCCCCGGCCACCGCTTCCGCCACCGCCTTTTTATCGCCGGTAAGCATAACGGTCTTCTGGACTCCTTCGGCCTTGAGCGCCCGAATGGCTTCGGCGGAATCGGCCTTGGGGGTATCGGCAATGACCAGATAGCCAAGATAATCCTGATCGGCGGCCAGATGAATGATGGTCCCGATTTCATTTACGGTGCTGCAGGCTACGCCGGTTTCCTTCATCAGGCGTTCATTGCCGGCATAGATGTGGCGGCCATCGATGACAGCTTCGATCCCTCGGCCGGTATGATCTTTGGCATCCTCGATGTCCTTTTCGATGGGCTTGCCATAGGCAGCCACCACCGACTGGGCAATGGGATGATGCGAGAAGCTTTCCGCTGCAGCAGCCAGTGCCAAGAGGTCCTCTTCGGTGCCCTGGGCCGGGACGATATGGGTAACGGTAAAGCTGCCTTTGGTCAGGGTTCCGGTTTTATCAAATACAACGGTTTTGGCTTTGGCGATGGTTTCCATATAGCCGGCACCCTTTACCAGAATGCCGCAGCGGGAAGCCCCGCCGATGCCGCCAAAGAAGGTAAGCGGTACGCTGACAACCAGTGCGCAGGGGCAGGAGACAACCAGGAATACCAGAGCACGCTGTACCCAAACCGCCCAGGGCTGGGAGAAGAACAGAGGCGGAATGAAGGCCAGCAGGGCGGCACCCACCACGACGCAGGGCGTGTACCAGTGAGCAAAGCGGGTAATGAAGCCTTCCACCTTGGCTTTTTGGTCGGCGGCGTTTTCCACCAGTTCCAGTATTTTGGCCGCGGTGGATTCGCCATAGGCGCTCTGGGTCTGAACGGTGATAACGCCGGTAAGATTGACAGTACCGCTGACCACTGAATCGCCCGCTGCCTTATCCTGCGGCAGACTTTCGCCCGTGAGGGCAGCGGTATTCACCGAGGTAGAGCCCTCCAGAATGAGTCCATCCAGCGGGATTTTTTCGCCGGGACGGACAATAATGGTCTCCCCGACTTCCACTTCCTCGGGATCAACCTTTTCTTCCTGCCCATTCCGCACCACGTTGGCGTAATCGGGGCGGAGATCCATAAGCTGGGTGATGTTGCGGCGGGTTTTACCAACGGCAACGCCCTGGAACCATTCGCCGATCTGGTAGAACAGCATAACGGCGACGGCTTCCTTGTAATCTTTCAGCACAAAGGCGCCGATGGTAGCAACCGACATGAGGAATTCCTCATCCATCAGATCGCCATGCATAATCTTGCGGATGGCGCCCCACAGGACATCCCAGCCAACAATGAAATACGGCACACAATAGGCCAAAAGCTGCCAGATGCCCTCCAAAGGAGCCACCCACAGCACACCCAGCAGCACCGCTGCCACAATAATGCGGGCCAGATGCTTTTTCTGTTTTCTTGTCATCTCGGTAATCCCCTTTCCCCGATGATGGCGGAAAATATTACTTGAGCAGGATGCGGCAATCCGGTTCGACGCGCTTGCAGGTCTTTACCACTTCGGCCAGGATGTCATCGTAGCGGGCGTCATCGGCTTCCAGGGTAAGCTTCTGCGCCAGGTAGCTGACACGGGCATAGGTTACACCATCAATTTTGGTAATGGCTTCTTCCATTTTAGCGGCGCAGTTGGCGCAATCCAGGTCTTCCAGCATGTAGGTCTTTTTCATGTTAATTTTCCTCCTTTAATGAATGAGCAGTGTGATGTTCGTGGTGGTCGTGTTCGGTCAGGTGCTCGAAGCCCTGCCCGATGATGGTGCGGACATGATCATCTGCCAGAAAATAATAGATGGTTTTGCCCTCCCGGCGAGAGGCCACCAGCTTATTTTCCCGCAGCACTTTAAGCTGATGCGAAATGGCGGATTGGGTCATTCCCAAAAGTTCTGCGATGGCACAGACGCAAAGTTCGGATTCAAACAAGGAATACAAAATCCGCATACGGGTGGTATCGCCAAATACTTTAAAGAGATCTGAAAGATCACAGATCAGTTCCTCCGGGGGCAATTCCTGCCGTACCGTTTGCAGCAGCGCAGCGTGGTCATGCTTGGGCATCATTTCGACCTCCATTCATATGATTTCTTGTTCATATGATAGCACGTTCATATGTTATTGTCAACAGCAAATTTGATTTTTCTTTGACAAAATACAAAAACAGGGGCGGCGGGAGGATCGTGGGGAGGCCAGGAGCGCCCGCAGGCAGGCTGATGCCCGGCGCAGACGGGCTGATGCCTGTCAAGGGCCGCGACGCCGCCTCCGCCGATTCCTCTCGTCGCCCCGGAAAAGGGCGCAAAAAGCCCGGAAAACCGAAGTTCTCCGGGCCAATAGGAAAATACCAAATTCAGCGGTAATCTTTCCGTTCGTTCAGGTGTTTCTTTTCTTCGGGCTTCAGATCCAGGCCAATGGTGCCGCCGGGGTTCATGGTATAGGCGGGGTCAAAATAATCCTTGAGCACCCGGAACACACCGTATTCCTTTTCGCCGATGTAGCCTTCCAACCAGGGGGCAAACATTTTGCCTATGCCGTGATGGTGGCTGATGGCCGCGCCGGATTTCTGGATGGCATCCAGAATAGTGGTGTGGTAGCGCTTGAATTCGGCGGCGTCATTCATCCGGGTGATGAAGATGAAGTACAGGTTGGCACCCTGCGGATAGCAGTGGCTCATATGGGTGGTGACGATGGTATTGGGCAGCGCGTGGCAGACCTCGCGGACATCGCGGTGCACCTGCGCCATATTGGACCAGTTCACACTGCATTCCAGCGTATCGGTAATAACGCTGAAATCCATAAGGGTATCGCGGAGATAGGGGTCATTGAAGCGGCCCTTTTCCCAGCTCTTGGTCACATAGCCGGTCATGGGCATAGCGCCAAAGCGACGGGCAATGCGGTGGATATTCTTCGCCACATTTTTGGAAAAGCCCTTTTCGCCATCGGTAAAGCCCAGGAACATACAGCGTTCCATATCCTTGTAGCCCAGCTTGCCCAGCAGGGGGGCCAAGGGAGTCTCATCCACATTATAGAGTTTAAGCATCAGGTGGGTTTCTTCGGGATCGGAAAGGCGAAACACCGAAGAATAGCCGCATTCGCACTGCATCATCTCCCGGGCTGCCGCCATGGCGGTTTCCCAATCTTTAAACATATAGGAGAAGCGACGGCGGTTTTCCGGCTGCCAGCGGAACACCTTGAGAGTCACTTCGGTGAGGACACCGAAGGTGCCTTCCGAACCCATCATGATCTGGTTAAGATCGGGGCCGGTGGCCTCCCGGGGGTAGTGAGGGGTAACAATGCGGCCGATGGGCGTGGCATACTTCTGGGAAAGGACGATATCGGCGATGGTACCGTAATAGGTGCTGTTTTGGCCGGCGCCGCGGGTAACCACCCAGCCGCCCACGCTACTGTATTCAAAAGACTGCGGGAAATGGCCGCAGGTGTACTGCCGCTTGGCGCCAAAGCGATGGGGGGCATCCTGCAGGGCTTCCTCCAATGCGGGGCCGGAAAGGCCGGCCTGTACCGTAATGGTCTGATCCACTTCATTGAAGCTGAGGATCTTATTAAAACGCTTTCTCATATCCAGCGAAATGCCGCCCTTGATGGGTTCCACGCCGCGGGTGACGGAGCTGCCGCCGCCGTAGACATACAGCGGAATGCCATGCTGCGACGCATAAAGGACAATCTCTTCCACCTGTTCGGTGGTATCGGGATAAACCACCACATCGGGCAGGCTGTCAATCTGCTTGTGCCGCAGACGCAGAAGATCGTAACCGGTGCAGCCATACGCCACCGAAAGTCTTTCGTAATCCCCGGTGGTAACAAATTCTTCCCCGACAATCTTTTTCAGGGCTTCCAGATGTTCCGGGGCGATACGGGAGGGATGCTCCGGAAGCGAAACCGGATCAAAGCCGATGTCATCGGTGTAGTCCCGGAAATCCTCATCGGTCATATGGAACGTTTCCTTCATCATCCTGTAGAGCGACTCTTTGGGATACTTGAAAAACTCGGGATCACCCCAACGGAAGATGGAGCGATAGCTGCCCTCCGGAGCGGGGGTCAGGAGCCATTTGGGTTCGAAGCCTTTGTAGGGTTTATTACTCATGATGCATTTCTCCTTTTTGCGGTTTTTCCTGTTTTTCTTCCAATAAATCGGAGGTTACAATAATATCTGCGCCAAGGCCCAGTACGTTTTGCAGTACGGCCTCTCCCCTGCTTACCGGGTGTTCCACCCGGACGGCATGAATGGCCCGCATGACATCGAAAATCTTATCTTTGGGAATTTCGGCCGAGGTACGCACACTGATGACCGGAACCTCGGGGAAAATGGTGCGCACTGTGGTGCAAAGAGTGCGGGTGGGGCAGGTCATTTCTGAAAGGGCAAACTGCTCGCCCCGTTTGCAGGCATTGCCGGTGAAGGTGTAGCGGCCATCCTGCTCTTCGATGTGCATGGCACAGCCCCGGGGACAAACAATACAAACCAGCTCATGCATTTTCCATCACCTCGATTTCCAGTTGTACCTGTGCGCCGGCGTGCAGGCCATAGGAGGAAAAATCCAGTACCAGCCGTTCCATTTCCGGCGGCCGGAGGAAAGGATACTTCCGGGAGAAAACCTCGCAGCCATCGACGGTAAGGACAAGGCGGCAGCGGCCCAGATTTTCCCGGCTGCGGAAATAAAGCGTTACGGCGCTGTTATCGGCATTTAAATCCAGCCGCTGGGGAACGGCATACAAAAGGCCCTCCCCTGCGGTAATGGGAAGCAGTTCCCGCGCGGCCCCGCTATAACCGGCTGCATAAGTACCGGCCGTTTCGCCGCTTTCCGAAACATAATCCACCAGATCATTGACGTGCAGCGCATTGCCGCAGGAGAAAACGCCCGGAACGGTGGTCATCAGCTGAGCATCGCAGACCGGGCCTTTTGTTTTGGGATCGATTTCCACGCCGAGGCCCTCGGCCAGCTCGTTTTCCGGGATGAGGCCGACCGAAAGAATGAGCGCATCGCATTCCACAATCTGTTCGGTACCGGGAATGGGATTCATATGTTCATCCACCCGGGAAATTTCCACTGCCGTCAGCCGATCCGGCCCGAAGACCCGGGTAACGGTATGGGAAAGATGCAGCGGAATGTGGTAATCGTGCAGGCACTGATGAATGTTGCGGGTCAGGCCGGAGGGGGTGGGCTTTGCTTCATAAACGCCCAGAACCTCGGCGCCTTCCAGCGTAAGACGGCGCGCCATGATGAGGCCAATATCCCCGCTGCCCAGAATGACGCACTTTTTGGCCGGCAGCTGTCCCAACAGATTGGTAAAATGCTGTGCCGTACCGGCGGTAAACACCCCGGCCGGGCGGGTACCGTGGATGGCCACCTGTTTTGCGGTGCGCTCCCGGCAGCCGGTGGCCAGCACCAGCGCTTTCGCCGTTACCGTTTCCACGCCGTCCCGGTTTACCAGCGTCACCGCAAAGCCCTCGGGAGTTTTTTCGATGCGGGTTACAAAGGTCAGCGTCAGCGCTTCGATCCCGGCTGTGCGGAAGGCATCGATAAAACGGCCGGCGTATTCCGGGCCGGAAAGTTTTTCGCCGTACCGCACGAGACCAAAGCCATCGTGAATGCACTGCTTTAGAATACCGCCCAAGCGGGCCTCCCGCTCAATCAGGAGGACCTGGGCGCCGTTTTGGTGAGCGGCAAGGGCTGCCGCCAGACCGGCCGGTCCGCCGCCGATCACTAAAACATCCACTGTACGCATATCATCCCTCCTGTTTTATTTGGTGGGGCCGAAGGTGATGATGGCATCTTCGGCGGATTTTTTCACTTCTTCTATGGGGCAGCCCAAAAATTCAGCGATAATCTGGGTTACCAACGGCGAGCAGAATCCGCCCTGGCAGCGCCCCATGCCGGGACGCACCCGTTTTTTGACACCATCAACCGTGGGAACGCAGATGGGCGAACGCAGAGCATCCAGAATTTCTCCTTTGCTGATCTCCTCGCAGCGGCAGATGATAACGCCGTAATCCGGATTTTTCCGGATCAATGCCGCCCGGCTTTCATCATCCATTTCCCGCAGGACGGGCGGGCCATGCCGGATGGGATTGTAGTTTTCGTTTTTTCCCACCGGTTTCTTTTGGGAGAGGAACTCCACCGCCATTTTTTCAATATCCAGCGCAACGGCCGGCGCGGTGGTAAGCCCCGGCGACTGTATGCCGGCGCAGTGCAGAATATTCTGGGTTTTGCGGCCCATTTCAATGATGAAATCTTCTTCGAAAGTGGGGGCGCGCACCCCGGTAAAGTAGGTAATAATATCCCACTGAGAAAGCTGCGCCATGGTGCGCACCTGCTTATGGAACACCGTTTCGATGCTCTCTTTATGCGTTTCGGTATTTTCCTTTTCCCAGGTTTCTACCGCATCGGGGCCCACCAGCAGATTATCGTGGACGGTATGCAGAATGCCGCCGCCTTTGGAATGCAGCTTCTGCCGGGACAAATCCTTTACCGAAGCGATGGTGTGCATATAAACGCCGGCCTTTTTATCCAGAATGGAATTGGTTCCGCGGCGGGGATGAATGGAAAAGAAATGGTCTTTTGCCATGGCGGCAATCTCTTCGGCAAAGACACCGGCGGCATTAATAACCAATGCGGGATAAAGGGTGCCGCGATTGGTGGTTACGCTGTATATTTTTCCTTCCTTTACTTCCATGCCCAATACGGCTGTATTCAAAGAGACACGCGCACCATTCTGCACAGCATTTTCGGCATAGGCAATGGTGAGCCCATAGGGGCAGACGCAGCCGGAGGAAGGATTGGAAATGGCGAACGCAAAGTGAAGGTTTGGCTCCCGGCGGCGCAGTTCCTCGCCGGAAATCAGTTCGGTATCCGAAATGCCATCGCGGTTTTTGCGGATGCGGCAATAGGCCGCAATCAGCGGCTTTAGTTTGGAATCCTGAAAGCAGACGTACTGCCCCACTCTTTTGAATGGGACATCCAGTTCCCGGCACAGTTCTTCATACATGGCATTGCCGCGCCGGACATAATGGTGCTTTTGCGAGCCGCGGGAAAGATCGATGCCGGGGTGTACTTCCCCGTCATTGCGGCCGGAAGCCTGCAGCGCCAGATCCGCTTCTTTTTCCACCAGCAAAATATCCAGTTTCCATTTGGAAAGTTCCCGGGCAATGGAGGCTCCGGAAATTCCCCCGCCGATGATGAGCACATCGGGATGCTGCCCTTCCAGGGATTGATCGGTAATATGGGGCCGCCGCATCGGCTGCGCTTTCACCTCATCGCAGCGAATTTCATTGACCACATGGGTGGTGCTGTATTTTTCGGCCGCCATGGAGCAGGCTTCCACCGTTTCCGCCCAGGTAGAAAGATGGCCGGAAACGACAATACTGCCCTCGGAAAGTTCTGCTTTTACCGCGCCGGAAAAGCGTTTTTTCAGCCGCCTGTTGATCGCTTCAATATTCATTTGCCGTACCCTCCCCGCTTTGTCGGTCGTTTGGCCGACTTCTTCTGATTAGATGATACAACCCCTTGCCAAAGAAGTCAATACGCTTGGGAGAGCAAACAGAATATTTCCGCATTTTTTATGCTCCGCAGGTGGGATGGACAGCAGACGCCTTTCATGGTACAATTTTTGCAGCAAAGGGAAAGGAGCGCGCAAAATGGCCGCACCGAGAAAAGATAACATCAAGGAAAAAATACAAAAGACCACCTGCGAGCTGCTGCAATCGAAATCGATCGCCGATATTTCGCTGGCGGATATTGCTGCCGCTGCGGGAATTTCCAAAGGGACGCTGTATTACCACTACAAAACAAAGAACGAAGTGTTCCTCGATATTACACAGCACTTTTTGGATGAACAGTGGGAGGATCTGATCCGCTGGACCGAAAACAAAGAAAAAGATACCAGCCTGAACCGACTGGTACGGTATGTAGCAGAGCGGGACATTGCTTCGGCCGGACTGCGCCTGCAGCTTTTGGCCGAAGCGCAGATGGGCAACGAAACACTGCAGCAGGGGCTTACCACCCTGTATCAGAACTTTCAGGGGTTGATCCGCAGAAAAATAGCGGAGCGAACCGATTTACCAGCGGATTTTTTAACCTGGCTGCTGCTTTTGGTCTGCGACGGCATCATTGTACAGGAGGCCATCGGCAATGCCGCCTTTGATCGGGAAGCCTTTTTGCAGGAGGGAATACAATACCTACGGGAAATGAGTGCGGAAAAGAAGATCCCTGCCGACTGAAAAAAGCGGAGAAAGATTACGAAAAAGCACAACGGAAAGGAGCGAGCGGGCCATGGCGGCAAAAAATATTACCATTGGGCTGGTGGCCCATGTGGACAGCGGCAAAACCACCCTGACCGAAGCCATGCTGGTAGCGGCCGGGTCGCTGCGGCAGGCCGGCCGGGTGGATCACGGCGATGCCTTCCTGGATAACCATGCCCTGGAACGCAGCCGGGGAATTACCATTTTTGCCAAGGAAGCGCGCCTGAACCTGCCCCATACCCTGCTGACCATGCTGGATACCCCCGGCCATGCCGATTTTGGTGCCGAAATGGAGCGAACCCTGGCAGTGCTGGACTATGCGGTGCTCATCATCAGCGGAACCGATGGCGTACAGGCCCACACCGAAACCCTGTGGCGGCTGCTGGAACAGTACCAGATCCCGGTCTTTCTTTTTATCAACAAAATGGACCAGCCGGGGGCCGACCGCGCGGCGATTATGGAAGAGCTGCAGCGAAAGCTTTCCCCCGCCTGCCTGCCCCACGATGCCGAAGAAGAAACGCTGGCTCTGTGCGATGAGCGGCTGATGCAGGAGTACCTGGAAGGCGGAACCCTGACCGAAACCGGTCTGGCTGCAGCCATTGCCCGGCGGGCCCTGTTTCCCTGCTGGTTTGGCGCGGCCCTGCGGCAGGAGGGCATAGAGGAACTGCTGAGTGGGCTGGATCGCCTGACCCTTTCCCCGGCCTACCTGCCGGATTTTGCGGCAAGGGTATATAAAATTTCGACCGATGTGCAAGGAAACCGTTTAACCCACCTGAAGGTGCTTGGCGGCGTGCTGAAAGTCCGCATGGCGCTGCCCAATGGGGAGAAAATTACCCAGATAAGGCTGTACAACGGCGCAAAATATCAGGCGGTGGAAGAAGCCCCGGCCGGCACCATTGCTGCCATAACCGGCCTGAGCCAGAGCTATGCCGGAGAGGGACTGGGCGCCGCCATGGACGGAGCCCCTCCCCGCCTGGAGCCGGTACTCAGCTTCCGGCTGACGCTGCCGGAAGGCACCGACCCCCACACCGCACTGACCCAACTGCGCCAACTGGAGCAGGAGGACCCGCAGCTTCACCTGGAATGGGAAGCTCAGAAGCGGGAAATACGGGTGCGCCTGATGGGAGAAATCCAGCGGGAAATCCTGCAAAGCGTGGCACAGGAGCGTTTTGGCCTTGCGATTGGCTTTGAGGAAGGAAGTATCCTCTACAAGGAGACCATTGCCGCCCCGGTGGAGGGCATTGGCCACTACGAACCGCTGCGGCACTATGCGGAAGTGCATCTGCTGATGGAACCGCTGCCCCGCGGAGTCGGGCTGCAATTTGCCGCCGGTTGTTCCACCGACCAGCTGGACCTGAACTGGCAGCGATTGATATTGACCCACCTGACCGAGAAAACCCACAAAGGGGTATTGACCGGTTCGCCCATTACCGATATGAAAATCACATTGATTGCCGGGCGGGCCCACCAAAAGCACACCGAGGGCGGCGACTTCCGGGAGGCAACCTACCGAGCAGTACGACAGGGGCTGCGCATGGCAGAAAGCGTTCTGCTGGAACCACAGTGCCGCTTCACGCTGACGGTGCCCTCCGAACAGCTGGGCCGGGCCATAAATGACCTGCAGCAGCGGGAGGCCGCGTGCGACCCGCCCGAGATGCAGCCGGAGACCGCTGTTTTGCGGGGAACGGCGGCGCTTAGCGCCCTGCAGGACTACCCCGCCGAAGTGCTGCGCTACACCCGCGGACGGGGACGGCTGAGCTGGGAGCCGGAGGGCTACGCCCCCTGCCGCCACCCGGAGAAAGTAATGGCCGCCTGTGGCTATGACTGCAACGCCGATACCGAAAATACGGCGGATTCCGTTTTCTGCAGCCACGGTGCAGGCCACACAGTACGATGGGATGAAGTGCCGCAGATGGCCCACCTGCAAACCGGGGTGCTGAAAACGCGGGAGGAACCTGCCGAACCCGCTGTAACCCGACAGCGCAGCGATGCCTACCGGGGCTCTCTGCTGCAGGATCAGGAGCTTATCCGCATTTTCGAAATGACGTATGGGCCGATTAAGCGGCGGGGCGGCGAAGCGCTGCACACCCCCAAGCCCGCCGCCAAAAACACCCCCAGACCGGCCAAGGCCGCACCGCTGCCCGAAGGCCCGGAATACCTGCTGGTGGATGGCTATAACATCATCTTTGCCTGGGAGGAACTAAATGAACTGGCCAAAACCAGCCTGGACGCCGCCCGGCATCGACTAATCCAAATTCTGTGCAACTACCAGGGCTACCGCCAGTGCGAACTGATTCTGGTCTTTGACGCCTACAAAGTGAAGGGCAATCCCGGCAGCATTGAGCGGCACCATGGCATCCATGTAGTATATACCAAGGAAGCCGAAACGGCGGATATGTATATCGAAAAGGTCACCCATACCCTGGCCAAAGAGCACCGGGTGCGGGTAGCCACCTCCGATGGACTGGAGCAGATCATTATTCTGGGCCATGGGGCGGTACGGGTTCCGGCGCGGCAGTTTCAGGAAGAAGTCAAGCAGGTGGAAAACGCCATTCGTGAAATACTGGAGAATATGCAGTAACCCAAAGGGGCACCGCCCAGTGCAGTGCCCCTTTCCTGCTGCATTCAATTTGCAATGAATTTCCTTATAAGGTGCCGGTGATGGTAAGCTTAGTCACGCCGGGAGTGACGCGCCACAATCCGGTATCCGGATCCTGCTCCAACGCAGCGGCCGGGACAGTGATAGCTCCGGCAATCGTGGCAAATTCGCCGGTTTCCACATTGTAGGTGTACTCGGTGCCGGCCGTCAGGGGTCTCTCTTCCAGCATAACGGTAAGGTTTTTCAGAATGGGATCGAAAGTATCGGTCACGATGACAAAATCCCCTGCCGTTGTAGCGGTATTGCCGCTGTTCTGCAGGTAGAAGGTATAGGTGACAGTGCCATTTTCCACCACATTGGTGGGACACATACATTTACTGATGGAAAGCCGCAGGGTTTCTCCAGCAGTAACCGTTGCCTGCGCGGTGATGGGAGTCCCCAGCCCCTCCCCGGTAATCACAGCGGTATTGGTAATGATGCTGCCCGCTGCAGGCGGAGCGTAACCGGTGGTTTCCGCCTGATAGACCACCAAGACGCTGCCGCCGGCCGGAACGGTAATGCTGCTGATGACCAGCGGCGCCCCGGTGGTGACCGTAGGGGCGGGCTGAAGGGTGCCATTGCTGTAGTACCGCACCGAGCCTTCCACGTAGGCGAGCGGAACCAGCGTATTTTCGCCAAAGTCATATTCGCCCAGATTATCGGTGATGGTTAAGCCGGAATAAGCGGTCCCGCCGCTGTTGCGGATACTGATGACATAGGTGACTGTACCGGTGCTGCCATAAGTGGGCGTTACGGCGGTCTTTTCGGCCGAAAGCACCTTTACCAGCTGCCCTTCCACTGTATTGGAATTGGTAGAGGTATCCCGGTAGGAAAGGGTGGCAGTATTATAAAATGCAGCCATAGGTCTTGTTCCCTCCTTGGTTCTCATTAGGGAAAGCAAATTGAAAATAGGCCCATTGGAAACTTCCCCCGGTATCAGTTTATGCCCGGGCCAAAAATGCGTGTTCCCTGTTCTTTTGCGGCTTGACAGGGTCCTGGAATCGTGATATTATAGATGAGCAGTTTTAAGCGCTGCAAAATAGGGGCCCGTGGCTCAGTTGGGAGAGCGCCGCGTTCGCATCGCGGAGGCCGAGGGTTCGAATCCCTTCGGGTCCACCATATCATAAACCCGCAGAAATGCGGGTTTTTCCTTTATTCATGCAGGTTTTCAGCATTTTTTGTCTTTGCAAATATTGCTGTTTATTGCGGTATTTTTGCATATAGTCTACACAGAAACTACACAGTAAAATACCCCCTCCGTAACTGGAGGGGGTATTCTTTTACCACACTTTCTCGGAAACGCCAATCGCTTCGTACAAAAGGTGTTTCTGCTTTGTGGTCGCGTTTGGCACAGCCTTGTCGATGGCTTCTTTCTTTTTGCGGCTGGCAGAGTTGGTAATCGTCTTGCCGTTCTCGTCCTTGTCGCCGGTGATGCCACGGGTTGCGAAGTAGGCCGCATAATACTGGTCATAGGTAACACCCTGAGCCACATACTCGGCAGCCTTTTCTCCTACATCCTTGTTGTATGTCTTTTCCGATGATTATATCCTGCTCATAAATGTCAACCTGAACACCGAACAGGAGGAGCTGTTCCGTCTGCAGGGCGAAAGCACCATAAAGGGGCCGCCCGATAATAACTTCCATTACCCCCATCGCATCGAGCGTTACATTCAGAATGTTGTTGCCCCGCACGATCGTCAGCGTTTGCAGGCTGTCACACAGCTTCCGGCCCTGCAGGAAGTGCTTTCCCGGCAAAAAGATTTTTATGTGGAATACGATGCCATCATGGATGGCGAAACGCACCGGCTGCAAGCCAAATTTACCATTGACCGGAACAATCCCAAAGAACCGCATATGCTGGTCGGTGTTCGGGATATTACCGAACTGACGCATGAGCGAATTCGCAATCAGACCAGCATCGATCTGATTGTTTCCGCGGCCAGTACCGTTTATCCTTTTATTCTGGAAGAAAACCTGACCCGCAACGAGGCCTCTACCGTCTATAACTGCGGCATTGTCAATTCCGGCGTGCTGGAGTGCATAATTTTAAGTG
>DMMB01000027.1:0-10604 GCA_003453215.1 Oscillospiraceae bacterium
TGTTTGTCACACATCATCGTAACGCCTACAGAAAGAAGCCGATAATCTTTTGCTGAGGTGTTGTTTTATTCCGCAAATGTGGTAAAATAAGCATAGTTATGTACGAAGCGAGGTGACACAAATGCAGCAACACTATAATCACTCCCGCCGGAGGGTGCTAAGGCGCCGCCGTATAATGGTGATCGCCGCAGCAATTCTGCTGGTGGCCGCAGTGGTATTTGCGGTGGTGCATTGGGTCATCCCCGCGCTGAATAAGGAAATAAACCCGCCCGACCCCGGACCGGCCGTAACGCCCGGAGTGGACCCCGTACCCGATTCGGCCGGGACCGGTACCAATCCGGACGATGATATTATTTATCACCCGACATTTGACCCGGTGGTGCCGGAAAGCCAGCAGGTAAGCGAAAAGTGGTTTGATGACGCAGTGATCCTGGGCGACAGCCGCTCCCAAGGGCTGGTGCTGTATAACAGCCTTTCTAACTGCACTTCGCTGGCGGTGAAGTCCCTTTCGCTGACCAATTACACCAGCAAGGAAGCCACGCTGCCCGGACTTGGCACCGATACCGTGGCCAACCTGATCCCACAGGTGGGCGGCAAGCGGTTCTACCTGGTCTTTGGCATGAATGATATGGGGCTTTCGGCGGAAACGTTTGGGCAATACTTCAGCCGTCTGGTTGATCTGATCCAGACAAGTCATCCCGACGCCGATATTTACGCGCAGGCGGTGCTGCCGGTAACGGAGCTGAAGGAACAAAGCGGTGCTTCCAGCGGTTTTTCGCTGGCACACGTAAAGGAATTCAACGAAGCGCTGCTTCAGGTCTGCATCGAAAAGCAGATCTGGTATCTGGACATCCCCGAAACGCTGGTAGATGAAAAAGGCTACCTGCTGGACGATGCCAGCTGGGACGGCGTACACCTGAACGCCAGCTACTGCCGTGACTGGATGAACTATCTGCTGTGCCATGTGGTACTGCCGGAGGACTACAACGGCGAGTACGATGTGCCGATCGGCTACCACCCCGGCGACGTCGTAGTGGACGGTGTGACGGTTTACGACTTTATGCCTGCGAACTGATAAACATACAATTTAGGAGGAGATTTCCATGAAAAAACTGATTGCTGTACTGCTGGCTGCGGTACTCTGCCTTGCCTTTGCTGCCTGCGGCGGCGATAAGACCACTGACAAAACAGTAGATGCGGCCGCTATGTTTAAAGCGCTGCTGGCGGATGTGACCTATCCCGATAACGCCACCGAGCTGGACAGCAGCATGGCCAGCATCCTGCTGGGCGGCGAGCTGCCCGAGGGCACCGAGGCTTATCTGGCGGCAAATGATTCCGCTTACCTGCGCTGCGCTGTTTTTGCCTGCAAGGATAAGGACGCGGCGGCCGCTGTAAGTAAGCTGGTGCAGACCTATATGGATGACAGCATTGACGCCAAGTACAATGCGGATGAAGTAGCGCTGCTGCAAAAAGCCAAAATCCATACCATGGGCAACTATGTAGCGGTGGCAGTGACCAATGATACCGATAACGTAAACAAGGTCATTGACCAATACTTTTCCTAAATATTCCCCGGCCGGTATGCCGGAGCATGAAAAATCCCAAGGGCCGCGCAGGGCCATTCCTCCGCGGCCCTTGCTGACTTGTAAGGAGCCGCCATGGTATTCAGCAGCCTGACCTTTTTATTCCTGTTTTTCCCCCTGGTGATGGGGGTATATTACCTGTGCCCGCGGGCGCTGCGCAACTTGTGGCTGTTGGTGGTCAGCCTGCTGTTCTATGCCTGGGGCGAGCCGGTTTATATCCGGCTGATGGTGGCTTCCATTCTGTTCAACTACCTGTGCGGGCTGGGGGTAGCCGCCCTGCAGAAGCGGCAGAAAAAGAGTCTGGCCAAAGCGCTGCTTATTTTCTGTATTGCTGGGAATATCGGGGCGCTGGGCCTCTTTAAATACGCCGATTTGCTGATTGGCACCATAAACCATATGGCCGGCAGCCAAATAGCGCTGCTGGAGCTGGCCTTGCCCATCGGCATCAGCTTTTACACCTTCCAGGCGCTGAGTTATGTCATTGATGTGTACCGGGGGACTGTGGCGGCGCAGAAAAACCCCATCACCTTCGGCACCTACATTGCGCTGTTCCCGCAGCTGATTGCCGGCCCCATTGTGCAGTATAAAACGGTGGAAGAGCAGCTTTCTCATCGCCGGGAAACCACAGCGCAGTTTGCCGCAGGCATTGGCCGATTTACCATTGGTCTGGGCAAAAAAGTGCTGATTGCCAACCAGGTGGGCGCCCTGTGGGATACCATCGCGGCGCTGCCGGGAACCGGCCTTTCCGCCGGGACGGCCTGGCTGGGAGCCATTGCGTTTACCTTCCAGATTTACTTCGACTTTTCCGGTTACTCCGATATGGCCATTGGGCTGGGAAAAATGCTGGGCTTTGAGTTCCTGGAAAACTTTGATTACCCTTACCTGAGCCGCAGCATTACCGAATACTGGCGGCGGTGGCATATTTCGCTGGGTACCTGGTTCCGGGAATATGTGTATATTCCGCTGGGCGGCAACCGGCGCGGACTGCCCCGGCAGATCCTGAACCTCATCATTGTATGGGGGCTGACGGGTCTGTGGCATGGCGCCAGCTGGAACTTTCTGCTGTGGGGACTTTACTACGGGGTCATTCTCATTGTAGAAAAGGTGTGGCTGCTGAAGCCGCTGCAGAAAGCCCCCGGCGCGGTACAGCACCTTTACTCCCTGCTTCTGATTGTACTGGGCTGGGTTATCTTTGCCCTGACCGATTTTAGCGCCATCGGAAACTATTTTGCCGCGCTCTTTGGGGCACACGGCGGTACCGATTCCCAAACAATGTATCTGCTGACCACCAATCTCTCCCTGCTGCTGGTGGCCGCGCTGGCCTGTACCCGCTGGCCGGCCCAGACAGCAAATGACCTTCTGGCACGTATCCCTGCTGCGGCCCAAACGCTGCTCCGGTGCCTTTTCTACACTGTGGTGCTGCTGATGTGCGTGGCTTTCCTGGTGGGCGACAGCTACAATCCATTCCTGTATTTCCGGTTCTGAGAGGAGGCGCACAAATAAGATGAAAAAGCAGAATATTATCATTATCCTGGTTTTTGGCGCGCTGATTTTCGGGCTGGGGCTGCTGGGGTGGCTCACCCCGGATCAGGCCTTTTCCGAAAATGAGAACCGCTACCTGCAGGAGTTGCCAAAGCTTTCCGAAGATACTCTGGTAAGCGGCGACTTTGGCGATGAGATGGAAGATTACCTGAGCGACCAATTTTGGCAGCGGGATAGCTGGACCGCCGCCCGCAGCAAAATGAAAATGCTGCTGCGCAATAAAGATATTGGCGGGGTGTACCTGTGCGAAGATGGGTACTACATTGAAAAAATCACCCAAAACGACGTAGATGAGGCCCGACTGCAGAAAAACCTGCAAACGGTAAAGAATTTCTTTGACCGGTGCACCGAAAAGGGGCTGGCCGCGGAAAACCTGACCTTTTTGCCGGTGCCCACCCCGGGCTATACCCTGCGGGATAAGCTGCCGCGCTACGCCACCCTTTTTGATGAAGACGCGGTATTTGATGCGATGACCGCCGCAATGGGAAATTACCGGCTGGTGGATTTGCGGGCGGACTTTACCCAGGCGACGGAAAGCGAACCGCTTTATTACCGCACCGACCACCACTGGAAAACGGCCGGTTCCCTGCTGGGCTACCAATGCTATCGGACGGCTCTTGGGCTTTCGGCCCCTGCGGCGGCGGATTATACGGTGGAGCACTATGAGGGCTTCCGCGGGACGCTGTACAGCAAGGTGCTGGATAAAAATGCAGCGACCGATACCATAGACCTGTACCGCTGGGATGGGGATACCAGCCTGAGCGTAACCTATGATAACGCTGCCCACACCAGCTGCTACGATACGGAAAAGCTGCTGCAAAAGGATATGTACGAGGTATTCTTTGGCGGGAACTGGCCTACCGTAACCATCACCGGAGGGCCGGAGAATGGCCGCCGCCTGCTGGTGCTGAAGGACAGCTATGCCAATGCCCTGCTGCCCTTTGCCGCGGCGGACTATGAAAAAATTGTAGCAGTAGATCTGCGGTATTATCTTGGCTCCCTAACGGAACTGATGGAGCAGGAAGGCATTACCGATGTGCTGGTGCTGTACAGCACCTCCGCCTTTATGAGCGATACCAAAATAGACCGGCTGGGGCTGGTAAAATAACGATAAAACGGCTCCTCTGCCCCGGCAGGGGAGTCTTACTTTTCTTCTCCAAAGAGGCGGTGTACCCACCAAAACAACGCCAGCAATACCGTAGCGAAAATCCAACCATCCACCCGTATCCTTCCCCTTCCTTATCCTCTAAAATACATCATATGATGTATTTCGTCAACAACATATGTTGTATCTGTGTATGATGTCCTCAAAAAAGGGAGGGCAGAACCATGGCTTTTTATCCCCGACTGCGCGACCTGCGGGAGGACGCCGACCTGACGCAGGAAGAACTGGTAAAGCAACTGGGTATGCACAAAACGACCTATACCAACTATGAACAGGGCAAGCGGGAACCGCCCTTTGAACTGATTATCCGCCTGGCCAAACTGTATGGCGTTTCCATCGATTACATTGCAGGTTTAACGCCGCACCCGGTGCCCCTGCCGCCGCAAAAATAGAAAATCGTATTTTATTCCCTCTGCCGGAGATAATAGCAATATTATTCTGCGGCAGGGGGAATTTTTTGTGTCAAAAAAATGGCTTGGGCTCCTGGGCGGTTTTGGGGCCGGGATCATCAACGGGCTGCTGGGGGCCGGCGGCGGTATGGTGGTGGTACCGCTGCTTTCCGCCCTGGGGGTGCAGGGGAAAAAGAGCCACGCCACCGCGCTGATGGTGATCGTGCCGCTTTCGCTGGTAAGCGCTGTGCTGTACCTGGCCGAAGAGCGGGTGACCCTGGCGGATGCGTTGCCCTGGCTGCCGGGCAGCCTGCTGGGGGCCTACATGGGCAGCCGGCTGCTGCCCAAAATTTCGACCGGGTGGCTGAAGCTGTGCTTTGGCGGGCTGATGCTGTGGGGAGGGCTGCGGCTGCTATGAACTGGGTTTTAATCGCGGCGGCTTCGGTTCTCAGCGGGGCACTGGGGGCTATGGGGCTGGGCGGGGGCGGCATTCTGCTGCTGGTGCTGGTGTGGGTCGGCTGGCCGCAGATGACAGCACAGGGCATTAATCTGCTGATGATCCTGCCGGTGGGGGCGCTGGGGCTGTATTTCCACCGCAAAAATGGCCTGACCGATCCAAAAGCCGCTGCCCCACTGCTGTGGGGCGGCCTGCCCGGAGTGCTGCTGGGGGTGCTGCTGGGAAAGCAGCTGGGGGAGAGTACGCTGCGCACCTGCTTTGGCGTGCTTATTCTGCTGCTGGCGGCAAGAGAATTGTGGCTGGGCATCGGAGCCATCCGGCGGGACGGCTGGCGGCTGAAAGCCCCGCCGGAACCGGGTCAAAACGAGTAGCCGGTGCTTTTTTGCATAATCCGGCGGGATGCGGTGAACAATAGCATTGACCAAAAAAGCAATTATCTACCCACCACTTAGTGCAAAGGAAGGTTGAATATGAACCGAAATCACCGAATCTGGTCTTTTATGAAAGCCAAGGGTTTTTACATTGCCCTGGCGCTGTGCATTACCGGGGCGGGCACTGCCGCCTGGCTTACCGCCCAGAACACCATTAACGGCATCCGCGAACAGCAGACCGAACCACCCCTTACCACCCGGCAGGAGGAGGGCAACCAGTGGGATTACAATGACGTTATAGAACAGCAGACCAAGGGCCACACCGAAACGCCCAAACCGGCGGCCCCTGCCGAAGAACCCGCTTCCCCGGCGGTCCCATCTTCTGTGACGGAACCCCCGGCGGAACCCCCGGCGCCCCTGTGCTTTTCGCTGCCGGTACCGGATAGCCGGGTGCTGGCCGGCTTTAGCGGGGGCGAACTGGTAAAAAACCATACCCTGAACGTATGGCGCACCCATGATGGCATAGACCTGGCCGCTGAAAAAGGCGCCGCCGTAACTGCGGCCGAAGCCGGAACAGTAAGCGCCGTAACAACCGATCCCCTATGGGGCGGTACCATCACCATTGACCATACCGATGGCACCCAGACCATTTACTGCGGCATAGCGCCGGAGAAAGCCCTGAAAGCCGGGGACGCAGTAACCGCCGGGCAGGTACTGGGCAGCGTGGATACCGTAACGGCAGAAGTATCGATGGAAAGCCACCTGCACTTTGCCGCCAAAAAGGACGGCAAGTATATTGACCCGATGACACTGCCGGGCCTGGAATAAAAAAATGCAGAAGAAAACCCGGCGTGGAATACTATGCCGGGCATTTTTCTTCTGGGGGAGCAATATTATCGGTTGCGGCGGTACCCCTGCTCATCCACATATTCCGGGTGGGCAAGCAGCATAGGATCCTGATCGCCGCAGATGGTATAATCGCATTTACAGCCATTGCCGCAGGTGGTGGTGCGCACCAACCGGGCGTGCAGCAGCGCCATACCGGCATAATCCGGATTGCACAAAGCCGGCAGCACCTCCAGCAGGTGGTTCTGTTTGGCAAAGTCCGCCACCGGGCAGGACGCAAATTCATAATAGATGGGGCCATCGGGCGAATAGGGAGCAACAGTCATCCGGTAATCGTTCCAACGGGCACATTTACCGGCGGAGGACTGAAAGGCCCGGTGAAGCAGCTTTTTCCAAAAGGGACGGTTGACATTGACAAACTGCAGCCGCCGAAACGCCGGCAGGAACAGTTCCCCCTCCATCTCTTCAATTTCGGCCAGGGAGGTAACCTCCTTGCAGACGGTATAGTAGCTCATCAGGGCAATGCAATCGTAGGTGCCGCCCGCCCCATTGTGGAAGTTTTTCTTTCCGCCCAGATCGGTGCGCCAATCGGCCAGATACCGGACATACTGCCGCTGCACCTGTTCCCAAACCGCCTCCTGCTGTTCCGGCAGGTAGTGCAGCGCTATTTTGCCCTGTATCTGCTGCTTGCACGCTTTGGTATAAAGGACATGGCAGGTGCGGTCAAATTGCAGTTCGTTGTCGTTCATTCTTTTTCCCTCCTGCTTACTTGCGGCCCACGCCCTTTAAATATCCGCTTTTGGCGTTTTCTTCGGTATCATCCGATTCCTCGTAGACATCGTAAGGGGCGGTGGGATCGTGAACCTTCTTTTTAAACGGGGAACAAAGCTGCTCCCTGTGGGCAAAGACGAAGGAGAAGTTATCGCTCCAGCCGGTGTGCCCGGTGATAAACATCGGGTGCAGCCCGCGCTTTTGCAGTTTCTGTTCCAGGGCAGCCAGCGAACGAACCGCCAGCTTGTTATCCTCCGCCAGGGCAGAAATAAAGCTGTAACCGCCATCAGCGCCAAACCAGATGGTATCGCCGGTAAACAGATACTTATCATCGATGAGGTAAACCATATGGCCCCAGGTGTGGCCGGGGACTTCGAAGCACTCTATTTTGATTTCCCCGATCTGGAAGATCTCGCCATCGCGCAGCAGCACTTTATCATTGGGAATGGTTACCTGCGGCAGCTTGTACAGATGGTAAATGACCTTGCGGCGGACTTCGCCGGTGAGGTAGCGGTTTTCTGTTTTGCCAATATAGAGGGTTGCCTGACGGAACAGGCCGGGGCTATCAGCTTCCACCGCGCCGACATGGTCGGTATCCTGATGGGTAATAAGAATGTGCCGGATGGACTGCGGTTCGATGCCCAGCCAGCCCATTTTTTCTTCCAGGCGGTCATAGTTATAGCCGGCATCAATCATGATGGTGGTATCGCCCTTGCGGTAGAAAAAGATATTGGCCACCCACTCCCGCACACAGGCCACGTGTTCATCGATCCAACCGGTATTCAGCGGCTTAAAGATCTCCTTCCCGCGGTACATTTTGCCCATTTCTTTCTTTTGGAACTCGGTTGCCTGTTTGGACATACGCTGACCTCTTTTCGTAAATATAGATGGGGGAAACGGAACCGGATCGCCCGGGAAAAGCGCTGGTGTTTTTATCTTTTAGTTAGCTTTGGCTAACTTATGAGGTGGAGAAAAGCCGCCCAGCGGCAGCTTTTTTCTACCCGTATTGTAGTGGAAGGAAGAATTTTTGTCAAGGGGAGCCCCGCGCCGAATATGAAAAGACGCTATGCCACCGGCAAAGCCAGGCATAGCGTTTTCTTCTTTGCCGGGCTTTAAAAATCAAGCCTCAGCAATGGCGCCAACGGGGCAGGTACCGGCGCAGGAACCGCAATCGATGCAAGCACCCTCGTCGATCTCACAAACACCGCCAGCATCCTTGATAGCACCAACAGGGCAAGCACCCATGCAAGCGCCGCAGCCGATGCAGGCATCGCCAACTTTGTAAGCCATAGTCTTGTACCTCCTGATAAAGGATCCTTGCCATACGCCTTTTGCAGCCCAATGCTGCCGAAGGAATGGCAGATTACAGACCAGTTTCCCAGTCTGTCTACGGGTATTATAGCATAACCTTACCAAAAATCAATACTTTTTCGTACTGCGTTTCTGCCGGGAAATCCGTATTTTTGCGGCCCGATGCGTCCTTGCCAAAGGCCGCTTTTACGACAGGGCGGCAGGCTGCCGAACCCCGCGCATGGTAAGGGAGATGCGGCCGCGCTTTGGATCTACTTCCAGCACTTTAACCCGCACAATGTCCCCGACTTTGAGCACATCACCCGGATGCTTTACGTATTTTTCGCCCAGCTGGCTGATGTGCACCAGGCCATCTTCATGCACACCAATATCCACAAAGGCGCCAAAATCCACAACGTTGCGGACGGTGCCGGTCAGCTCCATCTCGGGCTTCAGGTCCTTCATTTCCAGCACATCGCTGCGCAGCACCGTGGGCGGCAGCGATTCCCGGGGATCGCGCCCCGGCTTTTGCAGTTCGGCTATGATATCCCGCACCGTCGGCTCACCGGCGGAAAGCTGCTCCGCCAGCTTCTTATAGCCCATCTTTTCCGCCATGGCCGGCAGCTCTTTCATTTTATCGGTACCAATGTCGCTCAGTGCGCAGCCGCAGAGGGTCAGCAGCTTTTCGGCAATGGGATAGCTTTCCGGATGGACGGCGGTGGCATCCAGCGGGTTTTTGCCGCCGGAAATGCGCAGGAAGCCGGCACACTGCTCATAGGCCTTTTTGCCAAGTTTCGGCACTTTCAGCAGCTGGGGACGGGCAGTAAAGCCGCCGTTTTCTTCCCGGTAGGCCACAATATTTTTGGCAATGGCAGCATTGATGCCGGCAATGTGCCCCAGCAGCGAGGGCGAGGCGGTATTGAGGTCAACGCCCACCGAGTTGACGCAGCTTTCCACTACGCCGGCCAGGGCGGCATCCAGACGGGCGGGGGGCATATCGTGCTGGTACTGCCCAATGCCGATGGCTTTGGGATCGATTTTTACCAGTTCCGCCAGCGGATCCTGCAGGCGGCGGGCAATGGAAACAGCACTGCGCAGGTTGACATCATATTCCGGGAATTCCTCGCTGGCCAGCTTGGAGGCAGAATACACCGAAGCGCCCGCTTCGCTGACGATGGCATACTGCACCGGCAGGCCGCTTTCCGCAATGAGTTCCGCCACAATTTTTTCCGATTCCCGGCTGGCGGTGCCATTGCCGATGGAAATGACGGTAACTTTATGCTTCTTCAGCAGGTCGGTCACTTTTCGCTTGGTTTCTGCAATTTTATTAAAAGGTTGGGTAGGATAAACCACCGCGGTATCCAGCACCCGGCCGGTGGCATCCACCACGGCCAGTTTGCAGCCATTGCGGTAGCCGGGATCCCAGCCCAGTACCACCTGACCGGTGAGGGGCGGCTGCATCAGCAGGTGGTGCAGGTTTTCGGCAAAGACGCGGATGGCCTGCTCACTGGCATTCTCGAAAAGCTCCCGGAAGGTTTCATTTTCCATGCTGGGGGCGATAAGGCGCTTCCAGCTATCGGCGGCAGCTTCCATCACCGCGCGGCCGCAGGCATTATTGGCGGTCACTGTCTTGCGGCGGATGGTTTCCAGCGCCTTTTCCTCTTCCAGCACAATGGCGGTCTTGAGAAATCCCTCTTTTTCGCCGCGGTTCAGTGCCAGCACCCGGTGTGGGGCAATGCGGCTGACCGGCTCTTTGAAGTCGTAGTACATCTTGTAGGTGGTGTTCTCGGTGCTATCGCCGGTGGCGGTCACCACCGCGGCCCGGTGGATCAAAAGACGCAGTGCTTTGCGGATCTCGCCGTCATCGGAAATATCCTCCGCGATAATATCCATAGCGCCGGAGAGGGCTTCTTCGGCGGTTTCCACGCCTTTTTCGGGGTTGACATAGTCCGCCGCCATGCTAAGCGGCTCCCGCAAGGTATTCTGGGCACGAATGGCGGCCGCCAGCGGCTCCAGGCCCTTTTCCCGGGCAATGCTGCCGCGGGTGCGGCGTTTGGGCTTATAGGGGCGGTAAAGATCCTCCACCTCCGCCAGCGTTGCCGCTGCCAGAATGGCCGTTTCCAGTTCCGGAGTGAGCTTTTGCTGCTCGGTAATGGAGCGCAGCACCTCTTCCCGGCGATTCTGCAGGTT
>DMMB01000027.1:10780-16992 GCA_003453215.1 Oscillospiraceae bacterium
TGCAGGTATTCCAGCCGGTCGCTGAGATCCCGCAGAGCGGCATCATCCAGGCTGTCGGTCATCTCCTTGCGGTAGCGGGCAATAAAAGGGATGGTATTCCCCTCATCCAGCAGGCGGACGGCGGCTTCCACCTGCGCGGGGCGGAGCTTTAATTCCTGCGAAAGCTGCTGTATCAGTTCCATCTTGTTTTCCTCTCTTTCGGGACAGAATTACCCCCTTATTATAGCTTATCCGGCGGCGGGGAGCAACCGGAAGCCTTTGCCCTCCATGATTGAATATTCATTTTTAATTGTATAATTATTCGTATTGCTGTCGCAAAATTGTTGCTTTTCACCAATCTGATGGGGTATTTTTTGGCAGCTATCTCTGTTTTAATGCTTTACATTTGCGGAATGTGTTGTATAATAATTCATGTAATCGCTGCCCGGCCGGAGAGGACACCGCCGGAGCAACACCAAAAATACAAACTGCAAAAGATATAAAGGAGAATTCACCATGAAAAAACTGTTTACTGTACTGCTGGCCGCCATGATGCTGCTGGCGATGGTTGCCTGCGGCAACAACAATAATGAACCTGCCCCCACCCCGGAGCCTACCCCCGATGACACCAAGACCCTGTATATGGCCACCGAGGGCACCTTCCCTCCCTATGAGTATTACGATGGCGACCAGCTGGTGGGCATCGATGTAGAAGTAGCCAGCGCCATTGCCGAAAAGCTGGGCATGAAGCTGGAAGTCGTTGATATTGCTTTTGATTCCATCGTAAGCGGCGTACAGGCCGGCAAGTACGATATGGGCATGGCCGGCATGACCGTCAATGAAGAGCGTCTGCAGCAGGTCAATTTCTCTGATAGCTATTCCACCGGTATCCAGGTCGTCATTGTAAAAGAGGGCGGCAAGGTTCAGTCTCTGGATGATTTGGCCGGTGAAGATGTTATCATTGGCACCCAGAGCGGCACCACCGGCTTTATGTATGCTTCCGATGACTACGGCGACGACCACGTTAAGGGCTTTGCCAAGACCACCGATGCCGTAGAGGCCCTGAAGAACGGTCAGGTAGACTGCGTGATGCTGGATAATGAGCCCGCCAAGGCGCTGGTTGCTGCCAACCCCGATGCCGGTCTTTCCATTCTGGATACCCCCTACACCGTAGAGGACTATGCCATTGCTATCAATAAGGATAACAATGACCTGCTGACCCAGGTAAATGCCGCACTGGCCGAACTGAAGGCCGATGGCACCCTGCAGGGCATCATCGATAAGTACATCAAGTAAATCTGTTTCTTCATTACCCATGCAGCGGGACGGAGCCAACGAGGTTCCGCCCCGTACTGCTGTCTTATCACGATAGAAAAGAGGGGAACCATTGAGCAAATTCCTGCTGTGTTGGGAGCAGCTGAAGGCTGACTTTATCACCTGCTTTATTACCAAAGACCGCTGGCGCTACATTACCCGTGGCCTGGGGAATACCCTGAAAATTGCACTGGCGGCAGTGCTGATCGGCATTGCCATCGGCTCCATTGTGGCCATTGTGCGCAGCGCCCACGATAAAAACATCCACGAGATGCGCCCGGGGCTGGGCCGCACCCTGCTGAAGATTGCCAACGCGATCTGTAAGGTGTACCTCACCGTCATCCGCGGCACGCCGGTGATGATCCAGCTGCTCATCATGTTCTTTGTCATCTTTACTTCGGCGCGCGATGGCGTACCGGTGGCTATGCTGTGCTTTGGCATCAATTCCGGCGCCTACGTAGCGGAAATTATCCGAGCCGGCATTATGTCGGTGGATAATGGGCAGAGCGAAGCGGGACGCAGCCTGGGGCTCAACTTTGTGCAGACCATGTGGTACATCGTCATTCCGCAGGCCCTGAAAAATACCCTGCCGGCTTTGGCCAATGAGTTCATTGTACTGCTGAAGGAAACCTCTGTAGCCTGCTATGTGGCCGTTAATGACCTGACCCGCGGCGGGGAAATCATCCGCGGCGCCACCTATCAGCAGCTGCTGCCGCTTCTGGCGGTTGCTCTCATCTACCTGCTGATGGTTATGTTCTTTAGCTGGCTGGTAGGCAAACTGGAAAGGAGGCTGCGCAACAGTGACCACTGAACCGATTATTCAAGTAAAAAATCTGAAAAAATCTTTTGGCAGCCTGCAGGTGCTCAAGGGCATTAATACCGAAGTGGAAAAAGGCGAAGTGGTGGTGGTCATCGGCCCCTCCGGCAGCGGCAAATCCACCTTTCTGCGGTGCCTGAACCTGCTGGAAACCCCCACCGATGGTTCCATCTTTGTGGATGGGGTAGAAATTACCGACCCCAAGTGCGATATTAACCTGCACCGGCAAAAGATGGGCATGGTGTTCCAGCACTTTAATCTGTTTAACAATATGACCATCCTGCGCAATATGACGCTGGCCCCCATGACTCTGCTGAAAAAGAGTAAGGAGGACGCCGAAGCACAGGCGCTGGCGCTGCTGCGCCGTGTAGGGCTGGAGGATAAAGCGAACGCCTATCCCAGCCAGCTTTCCGGCGGGCAGAAGCAGCGGATTGCCATTGTGCGGGCGCTGTGCATGGATCCGGAAGTGATGCTCTTTGATGAGCCGACCAGCGCGCTGGACCCCGAAATGGTGGGCGAAGTGCTGGATGTTATGAAGGAACTGGCGCAGGACGGCATGACCATGGTGGTTGTGACCCACGAGATGGGCTTTGCCCGCGAAGTAGGCAGCCGGGTGCTGTTTATGGATGAGGGCGTCATCATGGAGGAAAACGAACCGCATGAGTTCTTTGCCAACCCAAAATGCGAGCGGCTGAAGAGCTTCCTGGCGAAGGTGCTGTAATCCTCCCCCCAAAGATAAAAAATCCCCCCACAGGCTATGTTCTGCGGGGGATATTTTTTGTTTCAGTTTTCCAGTTATTCTAAGATATTGCGGGCAACGTAAACGCCGCTGGCGGAAGCATGGGACAGCGAATGGGTAATGCCGCTGCCATCGCCGATGATGTAAAGGCCGGGATACTGGTTAGATTCCAGCTTTTTATTCACCTCGACCTCCATATTGTAGAACTTGACCTCCACGCCATAGAGCAGGGTATCCTCATTGGCGGTACCGGGGGCAATTTTATCCAGCGCGTAGATCATTTCCACAATGTCATCCAGAATCCGTTTGGGCAGCACCAGGCTCAGGTCGCCGGGGGTGGCATTCAGGGTGGGAGTGATGAATGCCTCCTCCATTCGCTCCGGGGTGGAACGGCGGCCGCGGATCAAATCGCCAAAGCGCTGGATAATCACGCCGCCGCCCAGCATATTGCTGAGTCGGGCAATGCTTTCGCCGTAGCCGTTGGAATCTTTAAACGGCTCCGAGAAATGCTGCGCCACCAGCAGAGCGAAATTGGTATTTTCGGTCTGGCGGCTGGGATCTTCGTAGCTGTGGCCATTGACGGTAATAATACCATTGGTGTTCTCATTCACGACCGCGCCCTTGGGGTTCATACAGAAGGTGCGTACCTTATCCCCATACTTTTCGGTGCGGTACACAATTTTGCTTTCGTACAGTTCATCGGTGAGATGGGCAAAAACGGCCGCGGGCAGTTCCACCCGCACGCCCAGATCCACGCGGTTGGAGTGGGTGGGGATATTAAGATCCCGGCAAACGGTTTCCATCCACTTGCTGCCGCTGCGCCCCACCGAAATAATGCACTTGCGGCAGGTGTATTCGCCATTGGCGCAGGAGATGCGATAGCCGCCTTCTTCCGCCGCCACCGAAGTGACCGGCGTATCAAAGAAGAAGGTAACCTTATCTTTCAGCTCTTCATAAATATTCTGCAATACCTCGTAGTTAATATCGGTGCCCAAATGCCGCACCGAAGCATCCAGAAGATGCAGGTCATTCTGGATGCAAACCGTTTTAAAACGGGTACCGGCGGTGGAATAGAGCTTGGTTCCTTCGCCGCCGTGGGTCAGGTTAATTTCATCGACATACCGCATCAGATCCAGGGCCTGCTTTTTGCCAATATACTCATACAGCGTGCCGCCAAAGTCATTGGTAATATTGTACTTGCCATCGGAAAAAGCACCGGCACCGCCAAAACCGCTCATGATCGAGCAGGTGGTGCAGCCAATGCAGCTTTTAATCTTATCGCCATCGATGGGGCAGTGGCGGCGATGGAGCGCATGGCCGGATTCCAGTACGGCCACCCGCAGTTCGGGCGCGCGGCGGGTCAGTTCGTAGGCGGAAAAAATGCCGCCGGGGCCCGCACCGATGATAATCACATCGTAATTCATAGTGGTTCCTCCGCAAAAAATAACGGCTGACAGGCAAACCCCGTCAACACCGCTTTCATTCCTGATACTTTATTTATATCATAGCCGGGGCTACTTTGCAAGGGCAGCCGGCAGATAAAAAATACGCCCGGTCGGGAGAAAAACCGTTACCATTGCCCAGTTTCTTTTCCTTTTCCGCTGCCGCAGGGCAAAGGCCGTCTGCCTCACCGGGCAGACGGCCAAAATTAGCTTCTCGCGGACTTTCCGCTGCGGCAGGGGAAGATGCCATGGAACGCAGAAAACCCGCGTCAAGCGGCAAATTTAGCGTCTCAGCACCCGCTTTACGTGCTCCTGTATCATGTCATCATCCAAAAAGGGGATCATTTCAGTAATGCTTTCGCCGCGCGCCAGTTTTTCTTTGACAATGGCACGCAGTGCGTTCTCCTCCAAAAAAGGCAGCAGCGCCGTAATATCTTCGCCGCGCAGTACCTTGGTAAGCGCTACTTCGCCCAGTTTTTCTTCCGCCGCAAAGGGCAGCAGCTCTTCGATGGAGCGCCCGGCCTTGGCCCGCAGGGCCGCCAGCTTGCCTACCGCTTCTTCGCTCATAAAGGGCACCAGCGTTACGGCGCTGTGGCCGTTCTGTTCCAAAAGCAGCGCCAGTTCATCTACCTTATCTTCATCCATAAAGGGCGCCAGCGCGGTAACATCTTTTCCCTGCTGCGCCAGCTTTACCGCCAGCTCTCCTACATATTCCTCCTCCAGGAAGGGAACCAGAGGCAGCAGGGCCTCCAGATCGTCTTTGGCGTTTTCTGCTATCTCTTCCACCTGGCTGGGGCGCAGTACCTTGGCCGCCTCCTTCAGCTCCTCCTGGGTGTATTCTGTCGGCTGTACCGGCTCCCCGGCGGCTACTTTTTCCACTACCGGGTTGCTGCCGCCCAGGATTTCATCCACCGTCACACCAAAAATTTCGGCCAGTTCCGGCAGCTTGGAAATATCGGGCATGGAATTGCCCCGCTCCCAGTTGGAAACAGCCTGATAGCTGATGCCCATGCGGTCTGCCAGTTCAAACTGTGTCATATCCTTTTTCTTGCGCAGCTCCGCTATTCTTTTGCCGATTCTTATCGTATCAAACATATTGTATAGCTCCTTTCTGTCGGTCGCTCCCGACATCATCAGCATAACAAATTGCGCTGCCATGCACCAGCAATCAGTGCTTGAGTGCCCCCCATTTTTCGCACCAGTTCACTCAACTGCCGCTTGAAATGCCTTTAGCCGTTCCCCGCGCTGCATTTTTCGGCATCGATGGCCAGTACCACCATCAAGGCCAAAAGGGCATCTTCGGGGTGCACCACGTCAATGGAATAGGTATCCGTCCAGTTCAGCAGTTCCTTGCTGATGGTCGCTACCGTTTCCCCGCGGTCATCCACAATGGAATAATCCCAGCCCAACCAGTTGCCTTCTACGTGCCAGCCATTGCAATCGATGTTATAGTGGTTGCTGAAAAGGGTGAATTCCTTCTTGATGCAGCCCATATACTGTTCGCCGCGGTATAATTCAAAGCGTGGTAAAAAGGTGAGCACAACCTGTTTTACCATGCCCAGTTCCTCCCCCGCA
Organism: Oscillospiraceae bacterium; assembly: GCA_003453215.1. Classification (GTDB taxonomy): domain Bacteria; phylum Bacillota; class Clostridia; order Oscillospirales; family Ruminococcaceae; genus Angelakisella. The sequence goes on from DMMB01000027.1 coordinate 16,647, forward strand.
GGGGTAAATATTTTAAGGCAGTGCCCCCACGAAAGCTGCCCCTTTACCACATAGGCGGTGCTGCCGTCCTCGTAGTAGATATCGTAGCTATCAAATCATGAGAGAAAACGCTGCTTAAATAAAAGTTTCATCTTCCATCCCTCCTTGGGAGTTATTCTATCATAAATGGTGTAAAAGAAAAAGCCCCGAACGCGATTGCATTCGGAGCTTTGGCTCCCCCTGTCCGGCTTGAACGGACGACCCTGCGGTTAACAGCCGCATGCTCTACCGACTGAGCTAAGGAGGAATATGGGTTTGCGGTCCCCATAATGGGAACCGCAAATGGTGTCGGCATCAACCTATTTTC
>DMMB01000077.1 GCA_003453215.1 Oscillospiraceae bacterium
GCCCGCAGGGGAATTTAGGGAAGAAGACCTGCCGGAGCTGCTCCCCTTGCCGTTTGGCCGGATGCCGGAAATGCCGCCGTTGGTTTTTCCCTCTTATCCCGCGCAGGATGTCCAGGTCGATCGGGTATATGAAGTGATGAAGCTGGCCAGCCAAAGCGAAACCGATCATCGTGAAAATCTGGAATTTCTGCTGCAGCGCTTCCCGCAGCACCCCAAGGTATTGCTGCTGCAGCTTTCGTTCGAAGCCGGTACCGGTGTTCGCATGGAAGAACTCTATACTTCCTCCCTCGATATCACCCAATGTCCCAGCTGGCAGCAGGCCTATGCCGCCAATCCCCAGAACCGGGAATTCCTGCTCCTGGCGGCGGCCTACTCCCGCCGCAATGCCCGGGAGAAAAAACTCAGCGCCCCCGTTGCCCTGGCGGTCACCGCCGGGTATGTCCTTCTTTTTGTCCTACGCATCGTTCCCCACCTCACCGAGTGGATGAACCAGCTGAATACCTCCTTTTTGCACATGGTGGTGTTCCTGTGGCCGGTGCTGCCGCATTCTCTCTCCATGGGGCTTTGCACCCGCCTTAACCGTCAGGGCAGCCGCCTGCCGGGTGTTCTGCGGATCTTGTTCGGCGGCGGGCTGTGGGGCGTTGTCGCCTATCAGGTTGTCCGTTCTCAGCGTGTCTTTTCTCTTAGCTGGGTCGCCGGCTTTTTGGCGTTTCTCCTCTTTTTCGGGGTGTTGGCCCTCAGCGATGCCGTACCGGGTCTGGCGGTCATCGGCCGCAGCCGCATTGCAGTGCCGCAGCGCAGCCGCCGGGCGGCGCTGGGCGGTATCGTGCTGCTCGCGGTGCTGTCGGTTCTTCTGTGGCCCCGGCTGCTGTTGGCTGCGCCGGTTCCGGTGCTGTTCCTTATGCTGGCGCTGGCAGTGGCCGGCGGTGGATTTATCCTCTACCGTCTGGAGCATCGCTCCGGCTTCCTTCGCTTTTTGGCGGTGGTGCCGTCCATTATCCTTATCATTGGCTGTGTGGGGGATCTCATCACCCGCATTTTATAGTCCCGCCGGATACTATTTAGGAAAGGAGGGTCTCTCATGTCCGATTTCCGCTGCCCCTATTACTACTGGGATGGCGATTGGTGCTGTGAAAAAAGCTCCGATCAAAAGGCCACCCACTCCGATTTTGATACCTACTGCACCAGCGAAGAAAACTGCAAAAATTGCCCCAATTACTACCGTTAAGTCTTGGGGCAGTGCCCCGGGCCCCCGGAAAAATCGGGGGCCTTTTTTTAATCCCGCCCGGTGACAAATTCTCCGTGGTATGCTACACTTAAAATGGATTTTATCAGAAAAGGCGGGGTTGTTTATGCAAAAAACCAAGCTCAGCGGCCGTTTTTGGCTGGCGCTCACGGTGTTTTCTCTGGTAGGGCAGGTGGCCTGGGTGGTGGAAAATATGTACTTCAATGTGTTCATCTATAAGATGTTCCACGCCTCTGCCGCCCAGATCAGCCTGATGGTGGCCGCTTCGGCCATTGTGGCTACTCTCACCACCATTTTCATCGGCGCCCTCAGCGATCGGGTAGGGAAGCGCAAGGTATTCATCTGCGTGGGGTACCTGCTGTGGGGAATTTCCATTCTCAGCTTTGCCCTCATCCGGGTCGATGTCATCAGCCCGATGGTTTCGGCCGGGGCGGCGGTCACTACCGTCTGCATCAATCTTACCATCCTCATGGATTGCGTCATGACCTTTTTCGGCTCCACCGCCAATGATGCCTGCTTCAATGCCTGGCTCACCGATAGCACCGATGACACCAATCGCGGGGCGGCGGAGGGCATCAATGCCATGATGCCCATGCTGGCCATTCTGGTAGTGTTCGGCGGCTTTATGTTCTTCGATCTGGAACAGGCCGCCAGCTGGGTCAACATCTTCACCATCATCGGCGTGGTGGTTCTTCTCATCGGCTTTGCCGGCTTTTGGCTCATCCGGGAACCCCACGTCACCCCGTCGCCGGCCGGCAGCTATTGGGGCAGTATTCTGTATGGCTTCCGGCCTTCGGTGGTGCGGCAGCATCGGGTGCTGTATCTCACTTTGCTGGCCTTTGCGGGCTTTGGCATTTCCATTCAGATCTTCATGCCCTACCTCATTCTTTATTACGAAAAATCGCTCGGCATGGAAAATTACGTGCTGGTTATGGCGCCGGCCATTGTGCTGGCCGCGGTGTTTACCGCCTTTTACGGCCGCCGGTACGATACTGCCGGTTTCCGCCGTTCCATTCTGCCGGGTATTGCCCTTTTGATGATCGGCTATCTTGTTCTGTATTTTACCCGCGGCACACTGCCGGTCTTTTTGGGCTCCCTTTGCATGATGATGGGTTATCTCTCCAGCACCGCCATCTTTGGCGCCATGATGCGGACCTACACCCCACCGGAACAGGTTGGCCTGTTCCAGGGGCTGCGCATTGTGGCGCAGGTATTGGTGCCGGGGGTCATCGGCCCCGCCATCGGTGCCGCAGTGTTAAAAGATGCCGAGCTTGTGGTCAATGGCGATGGCACCACCTCGTTTCTGCCCAATGCAAATATCTGGCTGGCGGCCTTTGCGGCCGGGGTGGTGCTGTGCCTGCTGCTGGCGCTGCTTTTTGCCCGCCTGGCCAAAGAATCCCCGTCTTCTTCCCAATAAAAATAAAATACCCGGCGGCCCCGCTGCAGCAGTGCAGAAGAGGGCCGCTTTTTTCTCTCTTTACCCGGCTCCGTCTTCAGTATGAGAGCCCTCCTTTTTGCAGGCGGTCGGTCTGCCTTTTTCCGGCATTTTTTCTTTTCCGGCAGGGAACCAGTAGAAGTTTTCCCCACTTTTCACACAGTTTTCCACGTTGTATTCGCGCGTTTCCTCCTATAAAGCCCGATAAAATCGCTCGCCGGGGGCAGTTTTCCACATTTTCCACCCCTTTTGCCGCAAAATTCTCCACGCCGCCCAAAAGAAAAGCCCCGGTTTTCCCGGAGCTTTTTCGGATTGTTTTTTATTGTGGGGGCAGCCTTTTTGGGCTCAATCCACCAGGGCGGCCTCTGCGCCGTGGTGTTCGCTGTCGGCCGCTTCTACGCCTGCATTGGGGTCATTGATAAGTGGATTGGCCACTGCCGGATCCAGCACCACGTGCTTGGGCGGCTCCAGCAGCAGGTTAGGGTTCATCAGCAGGCGGCGCAGCATCCGCATGGAGTTGGCATAGTAGTAGCCGTCGCAGATCCGTTCATCATTTACAATCTTCATGCCCACCGTCCGGCGCACCGTTGCCCCGCCGTTTTCATCGTAAACGGTGTGGCGTTCCCGCTTGCCCATGGCAATAAAGGTGCTGTAGGTGCCCAGCTCGGTCAGGTGGTGATAAATCGGCCCAATGCCCAGCGAGCCCACATTGGTGTACATGGCGCTGCAGTGCCAGGGGCTGGCCTGGGTCAGTTTTTCCGGCAGCCAGCCGTTGTTGTCCAGGAAGTGGATTATCGAAACCGCAAAGCGGAACAGCCATGCGGGCAGTTTCCCCAGAAAGCCTGCCACGCTATCAATGCCGGTGCCCTCCTCGTGGTTCATGGCCTCATCAATGGCTTCCTCCAATCGGCGCTGCACGTCCATCAGCGTATCCCGCGGGTCAAAGCTCGGTTTAATCATCGTTTCCTCGCCATCATCGCTCATGCTGCGCTTAATGGCAATGGAAATTTCAATGGAATTGTGGGCGTACAGTTTATTGTGTACTACAAAGCGGTTCAGGGCCGGCCGCTGGCTGATCATGCGCACCATAGCCGCCACAAAGATGGTCATCATCGAAATGTTGGGCATATCGTCTTTGTGCGTTTTTAGGAACTCCATCATCGGTTCCACATCCAGCGTTTCTTCATAGTAGTTCTGGCTGTCCAGCCGGGTACGCATTATAAAGGGCACTACCGTAAAAAACAGCGGTACATTGCGCAGTTTCCAGCCGTCTTTCCGGTCGCCGGGCATTTTTTTGTAGTAATTCTTCATCATGGCGGGCATTACCTCTCTTTGCGGATAAATTGGATTGCTGTCCTCATTTGCAAATTCTTTATCCCTTTTTACCAGTATAGCAAGAGTGTCCCAAAAATACAACCTTTCCCCGGCATAAAATCACACATTGGCAAGTCCGTTTTTTTGTGGTATGATATTCTATCATAGTATGTGCGCCGGAGGGTTTTCCTCGTCAAATCCATCTCCCGCGCCCCAACCCCCGCGACCCGTTTCTCTGTAAACTCTCATTATCTGTGCCGTAGGCACACAATTCTTCATCCAAAAAGGAAGTGTCCCCATGCGTGATACCATCGCTGCCATTGCTACCGCCACCGGCGGGGGAGTGGGGATGGTGCGCCTTTCCGGCCCGCAGGCGCTTGCGGTAGCCGGCCGGGTGTTCCGTCCGCTCAATACCGCCAAATCCCCGGAAACCATGCCGGGCTATACCGGTGCGTTCGGCCGCGTCTATCATGGGGAGCAGCTCCTGGATGAAGCGGTGCTGTTTGTTTACCATGCGCCCCACAGCTACACCGGCGAAGATGTGGCCGAACTCTGCTGCCATGGCGGGGAATTTGTCCTTTCTCAGGTGATGGCCGCCGTCATCGCCGCCGGGGCCCGCCCGGCTGAAGCCGGGGAGTACACCCGCCGCGCCCTGATGAATGGCCGTATGACCCTTACCGAAGCCGAAAGCGTTATCGATATTTTGGCGGCGCAGAACAGCCAAAGCCTCCGGGCGGCCCTGGGAGCGATGGAAGGCGCTCTGCACCGGGAGGTGATGGCAGCGGCCGATACCCTCACCGATTGCTGCGCGCACATTTCTGCCTGGATTGATTATCCCGAAGAGGACGTCGAGGAGGTTTCCACCCCGGTTCTGCTGGCGCAGTTGGGCAGGGTGGAGGCCACCCTTGCCCGGCTGGAACAAAGCTGGCAGCAGGGGCAAATGGTGCGGCAGGGCATCGCTACCGCCATTATCGGCAGCGCCAATGTCGGTAAATCCACCCTGATGAACCTGCTTTCCGGCCGGGAGCGCAGCATTGTCACCGCCATTCCCGGCACCACCCGCGATGTCATCGAAGAAACGGTGCGTCTGGGGGATCTCACCCTCCGCCTTTCCGATACTGCCGGCCTGCGGCAAAGCGATGACCCCGTCGAGCAAATCGGGGTGGAGCGCAGCCGCCGCGCCCTGGCGCAGTGCGATCTTATTCTGGCGGTCTTTGATGAAAGCCGCCCTCTCACCCCCGAAGAACGCGAATGGCTCCCGCAGCTTTCGGGCCGCGCCGCCGTTGTGATCTATAATAAGCAGGATCTTCCCTCCGCCCTCACCGCAGCGGAAAAAGCGGAAATTGCCGCCGTAGTGCCCACTGCAGTTTCCATCAGCGCCGCCGCCGGTACCGGCCTTGCGGAACTCACCGAAGCCATCCGGCAGGTGGTTGGCCTTTCTCATTTCGATCCCTCCGCGGCCATCATTGCCAACGCCCGGCAGCTGGAATGCATTACCGCTGCCCGCCGCAGCCTGCGGGAGGGGCTGGAAGCCCTCCGGGCCGGCGAAACCCTCGATGCCGTTTCGGTCTGCCTGGAACAGGCGGCCGATGCTCTGCTGACGCTCACCGGCCGCCGCGCCTCGGCCGAAGCCATCGATAAAGTGTTCGAGCAATTCTGCGTGGGCAAATAGCCTCGGCAAATATCGTTCCCGCACCCGCGCGCCGCGATCCATTCTATGGCATAGTCCCATTTCGCCTATCGGCGGGGCGGAGCCTTATAAAAGGTTTTCGTTTGTACGCCTGCCGGCGGGGCCCTACTTTTCTGTGAAGATAAGTAGGCAAAAGTCATTTAGGGCTGCGCCCTAAAAACCCGGACGCACCGGAACGCCCGCTTGGAACGGCTGCGCCGTCCCGAAGCGTGGGCTAA
>DMMB01000024.1 GCA_003453215.1 Oscillospiraceae bacterium
GACAGGGGTGGTGGTTCGCCCTTCCGCGCTCCAGCGCAGCCAAGCGTTGCGGGTCTTTAGGGCGCAGCCCTAAATGACTTTTGCGTCCTTTTCTTCATAGAAAAGGACGGCCCCGCTGGCAGGCGTAGAGATTGTGCTACGAAAAAGACCATCCCACGTCGGCAGGCGTATAAAATTTTCTATTTTCGTAAACTTTCCCTTAATTTTTGTGTACTATGTACCTTTTCCCTGCAATAAAGGGCCGTTTTGTCCGTATTAGTGAAAGGGGTTTTTCACCATGTTATTATTTAAGGGACGCGCGCCCCCACGGGGGTATTTTCTTTCCACTTTCCGCCGGATTTTATGGGGAAAAAATGAGGGCTTTTCGGGCCTTCTCTGTTGTAATCCGGCCCCAAATATGCTACTATATATAATAGGTATCTGTTCCTCACGGCAGGTGCGGAACAAAAATGAAATGAGGTTCAATATGGATTCTTTTTCCGATGTATTTGATAGGGTAAAGCAGCTGTGCCGCGGCGAAATGAGCGAAGTGGCCTACGATTTGTGGATCAAGGAGCTGGAGCTGGTTTCGCTGGACAGTAGCACCGCCCGCCTGCAGTGCAGCACACAGTTTAAACGGGATATTGTAAATGAAAAATACAATGCCCTGCTGACCAACTGCTTTGAAGAGATTATGGGATTTCCGGTGCAGGTGGAGATTTTCTCCCGCGAAGTACCGCCGGCGGCCCCCGCCCCTGCGGCGGAACGGCAGGAATTCCAGCCCGAAAAGGAATATTCCTTTGAGACATTCGTTGTGGGCAGCGGCAACAGCCTGGCCCATGCAGCGGCCTGGGCGGTGGCCAATAACCCCTCCAAGAGCTATAACCCGCTTTTTATGTACGGCGGCAGCGGCCTGGGCAAAACCCACCTGATTTATGCCATCTGCGGTAAGATACGGCAGAACCACCCCGACTACAAACTGCTGTATGTAAAAGGCGAAGAATTTGCCAACGAACTGATTTTGGCCATCCGCAATAACACCACTGCGGAATTTAAGGAAAAATACCGCCAGACCGATCTTTTGGCCATCGATGATATTCAGTTCATCGCCGGCAAGGAAAGTACCCAGGAGGAATTTTTCCATACCTTCAATTCGCTGTATGAATGCGGCAAACAGATTATCCTGACCAGCGACCGGCCGCCCAAAGAAATTAAAACACTGGAAGACCGGCTGCGTACCCGCTTTGAATGGGGCCTGCTGGTGGATGTTCAGCCGCCGGATTACGAAACCCGCATGGCCATCATCAGCCGTAAGGCGGATAGCCTGGGACTGGCACTGCCGGAAGATGTGGCTTCCTTTATCGCGGATAAGCTGAAAGAAAATGTACGCCAGCTGGAGGGCGTGGTAAAACGGCTGTATGCCCACAACCAGCTGACCGGTGCGCCGGTAACGATGATGCTGGCCGAAAACGCCATCCAGGATATTATGACCGAGCAAACCCCGCTGCCGGTAACGGTGGATCGTATCATTGATGAAGTGGCCCGCACCTACGGGGTTACGGCCGAAGATATCCGGGGTCAGCGCCGCAGCAACCAAATTTCAACCGCGCGGCAGGTAGCCATGTATGTGGTGCGGGAAATCACCGGCATGACCCAGCTGGATATTGGCCAGGAATTTGGCGGACGGGATCACTCCACCGTTGTTTACGCCCTGCAGCAGGTGACAAAAGGCATTCAAACCGACCCGCGCAAAAAGGGCACCATTGAGGATATTATCAAGAATATCCGCAACCTGAACGGCTGAATTTCATTTTAAACGGAGTTTCCACATTTCACACACAGTTTTCCACCACCGTGTGGAACAAAAAATAATTTTACACAGTCTCAACATATTTTCCGGGGCGCTTTCCATAGGGAAAAAAGTGGGACAAACCCACGGCTTTCCCGGGAAAAGGACGCTGTTTCCACTTTTCCATGCCCCCTACTAATACTACTGGTTTTATTATATTATCTTCACACCGGGAAGCGAAAAACGAAAGAAAAACAGCCGCCGCAGGCGGCCGGCCCTGTGAAAAATGGGGAAAGGGCTGTTCCGGCACGAAAAAAGGAGGACAACCGCAACTATGATGATAAAATTTACCTGCAAAACCCAGGAACTCAATCAGGCCATCAATTCCGCTTTGCTGGCGGTAAGCCCCAAAAGCACACTGCTTGCTTTGGAAGGCATTTTGGTCCGGGCCGCCATCAAGGATGTTTCGCTGGAAAGCTACAACCTGGAAATGGGCATTACCGCCACGCTGAATGCCCGGATTGAAAAAGGCGGCGAAATTATTATTCCCGCCAAGGTTTTTTCCGATATTATCCGGCGCATTGAAAGCGATGAAGTGACCATAGAGGCGGATGACCGGTGCCTGGTGCAGATTACCGGCGGCGTATCTCAGTTTACCATTCTGGGCATGACCTCGGAAGAATTCCCGGAGCTGCCCTCGGTGGGAGAAGCGCAGGGCTTCACCATCCCGATGGAGACGCTTTCTTCCATGGTGGATATGACCCGTTACGCCATTGCTACCAACGATACCAAACCGGTACAGACCGGCTGCCTGTTTGAACTGCAGGATGGCGAACTGGTAGTGGTTGCGGTGGATGGATTCCGGCTGGCGCTGCGCCGCGAAAAGGTGGAGCACCAGGAGCCGATGCGCTTTATTGTGCCCGGTAAAACGCTGGGCGAACTGCTGAAGCTGATGGGTGAAGAAGGCAACGTGGTGGTGGAAGCCAGCCGCAAACATATTCTTTTTGATATGGGCAACTGTATGCTGGTCAGCCGCCTGCTGGAAGGCGATTTTCTGGATTACCATGCGGCCATTCCGCGGGAAAGCAGCACCAATGTGGTGGTGAATACCCGCGCCCTGATTCACTCCATCGAACGTACCAGCCTGCTCATCAGCGACCGGCTGCGCAGCCCGCTGCGGGTGGATTTCGGCGAATCGGTTATTAAGATGAGCTGTTCGACCAGTATCGGCAAAGCCTACGATGAATGCTGCTGCAGTACCACCGGCAATCTGCTGGAAATGGGCTTTAATAACCGCTTCTTACTGGATGCCCTGAAAAATGTCGATACCGATATGGTGCGGCTGGAGCTGTGCGGACCTTTGAGTCCTATGAAAGTTTTGCCGCTGGAAGGTGATCACTTCCTGTTCCTGGTGCTGCCCATGCGGCTGCGGGCGGAATAAACAAATATTTAGAAAAAATAACGGATCGCGGTGCGCGGGTGCGGGACGGTGATTTGCCGAGAAATCGGTTTCGCAGTCTGTACAGGCCAAGCGCGAAAAATAAAACAAGCAAAAAGTAGGACAGAAATCCCCTCCCCCGCCCTCGGGGGAGGGGGTCGGGGAGTGGGGGCAGATGCGCCAGCAGCTACCTTTGAAGCGCATCTGCGCGCCGTACGGATTTGATTTTCTGTTATGGCAGAAAATCAATATTCGTATCCAGCGCAGCCAAGCGTCAATGGGGTTTGCAAAGGGGAAAGCCCGGTTCCCCTTTGCCCTGTTTTGCTTCCTTTTGCAGGAGCAAAAGGAAGTCCCCGCCGGATAGGCGTAAAAACTAAGTTATGTAAAAGGACTTTATGACGCCAGCAGGCAAGATGAGACTATCACCACAATCTCTGTCGGCAACTCCTCGGTCAGCAATACAGCTGATAGTTCCCCTTACACAGGGGAGACAAATAACAACAAAGAAAGCGTGACCCTATGGAGACTGTTACCATTCAAACTGAATTCATCAAGCTGGATAGCTTCCTTAAATTCTGCGGCGCGTGCGGCACCGGCGGCGAAGCGAAAATGGCCATTGCCGAAGGCGATGTGCTGGTAAACGGCGAAGTGTGCACCATGCGCGGCAAGAAACTGTATGCCGGCGATACTGTCACCCTGGATGGCGAAAGCTGGAAGGTGGCCGCGCCGTGAGGCTCACCCGGCTGAAAACGGAAAATTTCCGGAACCTGGCGGCGGTGGACTTCTCCCCTGCCCCGGGCGTCAATGTCATTTACGGCGAAAACGCGCAGGGAAAAACCAATCTCATTGAGGCCATCTACCTGCTGACCGGACAAAAAAGCTTCCGCGCGGCAAGAGAAAATGACTACCTGCGTTTTGGCAGCGGGGTGGCCCGCATCGAAGCGGAATTTACCTGCCAGAACCGGGAAAAAACCGCGGCGCTGGCCTATGGCAGCAAAAAGCTGGCGTGGCTTTCCGGTGTGGAATGTGCCCCGAGTGAGCTGACCGGCGAATTTTTGGCGGTGGTATTTTCCCCCGGGGAACTGGCGCTAATCCAGGAGGGGCCGGCCGAACGGCGAGCATTTTTGGATGGAGCCATCAGCCAGGTGATGCCCCGCTATATGACCACATTAGCGGCGATGAGCCGGATTTTGCTGCAGCGGAACACCCTGATTACCGATATGCAAAAAAGCGGAAACTATGCCATGATGGAACCGCTGCTGGAAACCTGGGATCGAAGCTTGGCTAAGGTGGCCTTTTCTATCTGCCACGCCCGGGCGCGCTTTTTACGGCGGCTGGCCCCACCGGCGGCGGAAATATATGAAAGCATCTGCAAACGGGCTGACCAGCCCTTTTCCCTCACCTATCAGCCCAGTATTCCGGGCCCAAAGGGCGCCGATTGGGCCGATGTTTCTCCGGCGGAGGGCGAAGCCCATATCCGGGCGGCGCTGGCCGCGGCCCGCAGCGAGGACTATAAAAACTACTGCACCACGCTGGGCCCCCACCGGGATAACATGGAAGTGGCCATCGCCGGGATTTCCGCGCGGAACTTTGGCAGCCAGGGACAGCAGCGCAGCTGCGCGCTGGCCCTGAAGCTGGCCCAATGCCGGGTGATGGAAGAAACGCTGGGCGAAGCGCCGATCATCCTGCTGGATGACGTGCTGAGCGAGCTGGATAAAACCCGCCGGGATTATTTCCTGCATGGGGAGCACCCGGGGCAGGTCTTTATTACCTGCTGCGACCGGGGCGCCGCCCGAACGCTGGGCGAAGGGGCGGCATTCCGCATGAAAGAGGGGCAGCTGTACCGCCCCGGAGAACGAACCAAAAAACGAAAGGAGCCGTGAAAGAATGTATCTGCACCTGGGACAGGAAACGGTTGTGCGGGAACAGGATATTATCGGCATTTTCGATTTGGATAATACCACCGTAAGTCGCCATACCCGCAAAACGCTGAACGAAGCGGAAAAGGCCGGCCGGGTCATCAATGTGACCGATGATTTGCCCAAGACCTTTGTAGTAACCACACCGCCCGGCAAAAAAGCCGGCGAAAATATGGTGTATCTCTGCCAGCTTTCGACAGGGACGCTGAAGAAGCGGAGCGGGAAGTAAAAATAGTCTGTACGACTACCGCCGGGATGACACTTTTGCAAGGTCATTGTTAGCACCGCTCGCCGCGGGGGCCCCAGAGCCCCCGCGCTGGAGCGCGGAAGGGCGAACCACCACCCCTGTCCGGCCCTTGACGCTCCATTGTCGCATTGCCGCGCTATCGCTTGCACTGCTCGTGTCGCTCCGCAAGGAATGGTCGCTATATCCGCCACCGGCGGCGCTCCCATTCCTTGCCCACCTCAGAGGAGGGGAACTATGCGGGCAGTCTGCAAATACTTTTGGGTCAGCAACCCTTCATGCTGCAAACCCTTGCTGTCGAGACGAAAAAGCAGGATCAGCAGGAAGTGGGATAGATACTCCTCTCCCCCGCCGCGGGGGAGAGGTAGGGTGAGGGGGCCAATGCGCCTGCGGCACCCTATAAGCACCGTTTAGCC